>JAAXUF010000002.1 GCA_013336165.1 Coriobacteriia bacterium | reverse complement strand
CCCGGGCCGCGACGCTATACCGCCGAGACGCGCCTCACGCTTGTGATCCCGGGTTGCTCGGCGATTCGGGCTGCCGAGGCGTCGTCGACGATGACGTCGGTCTCGATCAGCATGAGTGCCCCTGCGCCGCGCCGCTCGCGCGAGACCTGCATTGAAGCGACGTTAACGCCGCTGTCCGCGAGGATCCGGCTGACGGCGGCGATCTCACCCGGGCGGTCGACGTGTCCAACCACCAGCAGCGGCATCTCTCCCGTCGCCTCCACCTCGAAGCTGTCGATCTCGGTTACGACCACATCCCCGCCGCCGAGGGACGAGCCGCGCACGGTCATCCGGCGTCCATTGGCATCCTCGAGTTCGAAGACCGCGGTGTTGGGATGCGCGTCACCCAGATCGACGGTGACGAATTCAAACACCATCCCGGCTTCGTGCGCGACGTCGAAAGAGCACGGTATGCGCGGGTCGTCGGGACGCATGCCGAGCAAACCTGCGACGAGCGCGAGATCGGTGCCATGGCCCGGACCGGTGGATGCGAAGGAGCCGTGCAGCAGAATGCGCGCGCGAGTAGGCGTGGGGCCGAAGATGGCGCGCGCCAGCTCGCCGAGGCGGCAGGCCCCTGCCGTGTGGCTCGAGGAAGGCCCGATCATCACCGGACCGACGATGTCGAAAACGCTACGCTGGCGTGCCATTCGCTCATCGTATCACCGCCGATAGGCGATTGCGCGGTTTGCGGTATTGTGTCCCAATACGCAATCGCGTCCCGTACCGCTTTCTATGTCTGTATGCGCCGGGCGAGCACGCACGGCGCTGACGTTGTTTCACGAAAGGGAAGACCATGTCCGAGAAGACCAAGTCCGGCTCCCAGCGGGGGATCATCGTTCTGCTATCCGTAATCGCCGTGCTCCTCGCGGCGCTTGTCATAGCCATGATCGTGATGTTTTCCGGCACACTCGGAAGCTCAGGGAGCACGACGTCGACCGGCACAACTTCAAGCGCTCAGACAGTGGCTTTCGATCCCGCCACCGCGACAAAGGTACCTGCAGGCATGGCACCCAAACAGCTGGTCGAGGCCTACTACAACGCCGTGATCAACGGCAAGTACGAGGATGCCTACAAACTGCTGCCACTCGGCTCGCAGCTGGGGTACGGCTCCGCCTCGGCGTTTGCGGCGCAGATGAAGGACTACGGCGTCACGACTTCGAGCTTCAAACTGGGTGGTTTCGAGGAAACCGCCGATACCTACGCCATCGCCGCAGCTCAGGTTATGCCGGACAGCCTGACAATTGCCTACACGTGGTACTTCAAGAAGGTCGGCGACCAGTGGTATGCGGAGTCGCGAGCAATGATGTCGGGAACCGACTCGTCCACCGCTGCGACTTCCACCGCGAAGTAGCCGTCTTTTCCGCCTCGGCGTCATGGCCGCATGCTAGGCTGAATTCATGACTGCCGAGACCCTCATGAGCTGGCTCGTTCCGGGCACCGACCCGGATGTTGTCGCGCGCTACTCGACGCTTGCCGAGCGTGCCGAGAATACCGTGTTCGGCTTTGAGGATGAGATTGCGGTGGTCGATGTCGAGACCACCGGCTATGACTGTGACCGCGACCGCCTGATCGAGATCGCGGCGTGCGTGATGCGCGGCCCGGAGGTGATCGAACGGTTCTCGGCGCTGGTCGATCCGGGTATCCCGGTGCCGACGGAGATCACCAAGCTCACCGGCATCACTGATGCGATGGTGGCAGGTGCACCGAGCGCCGAGGCGGTGGTCGCGCAGCTGGTCGCGTTCGTCGGCGGGCGCGACATGATCGCGCACAGTTGCGCCTTCGACCGCTCCTTCGTCGAGCGCGTCGCCGGGACGCATGCCCTTCGCGGGCGGTGGCTCGACTCGCTCGAGCTCGTTCGTCTCGGCCTGCCGCGCCTGCGTTCGCACCGGCTTGCCGACATCGCAGCAGCGTTCGGCGTCACCGCGAGCGGCTCGGCGCACCGCGCGCTTCCGGACGTCGAGGCGCTTGCCGCCGTGTGGCGCATCGCGCTTGTGGGCATCTCGGACCTGCCGCCGGGGCTGCTTCGACACATCGCCGACATGGGTCCGGACGTCGACTGGCCGCTTCGCGCCACGCTCGCACACGTCGCCGCCGCCGCGCCGGGCGCCTCATTCGACCTGCGGGAGGTTCGCCGTAAGCGCGTGGCCGCCGACAAGGCCGAGGCGCTCGACGACGCGGACGACGTCGCCTGCGTGTGCCCGCCCGCCGACGTGGTTCTCGGCGAGTTCGCAGAAGGCGGGATCGCGGGGCGCATGTACCCGGGATACGAGTCGCGTGCCGAGCAGCTGCTGATGGCCGAGGCGGTGCTCGAGGCATTCGCGACGCGCACTCACGTGGCGATCGAGGCGGGAACCGGCGTGGGAAAGTCGGTCGCCTACCTCGTGCCGGCTGCGCTGTACGCACTGGAGAACAACGTGGGCGTGGGTGTCGCGACCAAAACCAACGCGCTCATGGACCAGCTTGTCTATCACGAGTTGCCGCGCCTGAACGCTGCGCTCGGCGGCGGGCTTCGCCACGTGGCGCTGAAAGGCTATGACCACTACCCGTGCCTGCGCAAGCTCGAACGCTACGCCGACGAATTCGCCGAGAACGACGCCGGGAAGCTCGCCACTGTCGCTGCACTGTACGCGTGGACGGCGCAATCGGCGTGGGGCGATCTGGATGCGATCAACCTGCACTGGGGCCGTCGCGATCTGCGCACGGCGATCTCCGCTTCGCAGGCAGACTGCACGCGCCGCCGGTGCCGCTTCTACCCGCAGCTGTGCTACCTGCACGGCGTGCGACGGCGGGCGGAGAGCGCACACATCGTCGTCACCAACCACGCGCTGCTCTTCCGCGACGTGGTCGCGCAGGGTGGGATTCTGCCTCCCGTGCGCCACTGGATCGTCGACGAGGCGCATGCCGCCGAGAGCGAGGCGCGCAAGCAACTCACGATGGGCGCAAGCCACGTGGAGCTTGCGGTGGTGCTCGGCGCGCTGGGTGCGAAGCGAGGCAACCTGCTGGAGAACCTGCGCAGAACGCTCTCCCGGCAGACAGGCATCCCCGGGGTTCTCGGCGTGATCGCGCGCATGGAGGAGGCTGTCGGGCGCTGTGCGACGCTGGCCGACTCGCTGTTCGACTTCGTGAAGGACCTGGCGCCGCTCGCCGGAAACGGCGACTACGACTCGGCCGAGCTGTGGGTGACCGCCGAGACGCGCGAGAGCGGGGCCTGGGGCGTGGTGGCGTCCACCGGCGCGAGCCTGGCCAAGCGCCTCGAGGCGCTGGTGGCCGATGGGCGCGAGCTGATGACGCAGCTCGAGGAACTCGGCTCCGAACTCACGGACAGCCGAGCAGACCTCGCCGGCCTGTTGTCCCGCCTGGCCGAGCAGCTTGCGGGCCTGAACGCCGTACTCGACGGCGAGGACGATGCGCTGGTGTACTCGGTGGCGCTCGACCGCCGCCCCAACGTCGATGTCGAGCGTCTGGTCGCCGAGCGACTCGATGTGGGCGAGGTGCTGCTCGACGACCTCTACCCGCGTATGCACAGCGTCGTGTTCACCTCGGCGACCATCGCCACGGGCGACTCCTTCAAGCACTTCGCGCGTGGCGTCGGGCTCGACCGTCTGCCGGAGGAGTCGTGGCGCTCCCTACGCCTGACCTCGAGCTACGACTTCGAGCGGCAGATGGCCGTCTTCGTTCCGACCGACATGCGCATGCCTGCCGAGCACGGCTACCTCGCGGACCTCGAATCGCTGCTGGAGAACGTGCACGTCGCGATGGGCGGCAGCGTGCTCACGCTCTTCACAAACCGCCGCGACATGGACCATCTGTACTCCATCCTCGCGCCGCGCCTTGAGCGCCGGGGGCTCGCGCTGCTGTGCCAGAGCCGCGGCACCAGCGCCAAGCGTCTGCGCGACGAGTTCCTCGCCGACGAACGCCTGTCGCTCTTCGCGCTCAAGTCCTTCTGGGAGGGCTTCGACGCTAAGGGTGACACGCTGCGCTGTGTGGTGGTGCCCAAGCTTCCCTTCGGCCGGCCCACCGACCCGCTCGCCCAGGAGCGTGAACGCCGAGAAGGGCGCGTTGCCTGGCGCCGTCACACGCTGCCCGAGGCCGTGATCGAGCTCAAGCAGGCGGCAGGCAGGCTCATTCGCAGCAAGACCGACACCGGCTGCCTAGTGATCGCCGACGCGCGCGTCATCAGTAAGGCCTACGGCCGCGAGTTCGTCGCCGCACTTCCGGTCGCAGACATCGAGCGCCTCTGCGCCGAGCAGGTCGCGAGCGAGATCGAGCGCCGCTTCGGGCGGTAGTGCTGCGTCTACTGTGCGGCTTTCTCGAAGACCAGCGACTCGGTGCTGTTCTTGTCGAACAGCCTTAACCGGTTGCCGTCCAGCTTGTATGACGAGGCCCCGCCAAGCAGTCCGAGGTAGGTGCTCTCGGCGCGCATGGCCGGTTCCGGTCCCGCCATCAGCGTGCTTGCGATGGTGCCGCTGGAGAACGAGCCATCCGCTCCGGCCTTGTATGAGCCGCCGTAGCTGTTGACCGCCGACCTGCCTGTGATCTTGCCGTCGGCGAACTGCGCGGTGATGGTGAAGCCGCCCGGGTCGATGGCGCTGTCCGACCACGCGACCAGCCGCCACGATGTGCCCTCAAGGCGCGAAGCGCTCCCGCCAAGAATCGTGCACCCAGCCAGCAGCGCGGCCGCCGCCACAACGACGATGAGTCTGAGTGCCCATATCAGTCGCATAGCCAGCCTCCTTGGCAATCTTATACCTCAATAGGACGGGTTCCCCAGTGGTTGGGCTCACGCCACAAGGCAATTCCTCAACAGATCGCAAAGAGGCGGGGAAATGGGACTGTGCCTTGAATCCAAGTTGTGTCATCTTGCTTCCAGACACTATTGTCTGCCAGCGCGCTCGATTCTCCGACGATCAAATCCCGCAGCCTTCATAGTCTCGGCGCCGAGCACAGAAGAGAGACCCACGAGCCACGGACGAGGTGTGATCTTCATGGGAATCCGACTCAGAACGGTCGCGTTGTTGGCGCTTGCCACCCTTGTGGTCTGGGGCGGACTCTCCTTTGTGACGATTCTCTACACCGAGAACAGTGCTGCTCAAGTCGACAGGCTCGAGGTAACCAAGGCGCTTCACAGGGCGGCCGTTGCGGTTGACTACCAAGCCAACGAACTCGAGACCATCTCGGGAGACTGGGCGATATGGGACGACACCTACCGCTTTGTTAAAGACCAGAATGTCGCGTACATCAAGGCGAATCTCTCGGATGGAGCGCTTCAGATACTGGGTGTCGACTTCATGGTCTTCACCGACCGCAGCGGCCAGATCGTGTATTCGAAAGCGATCGATCCCGACACAAGCGCGGGCTCCACGTTACCCCCAAGCATTAGAGACTACCTGCAAACACAGCCCGATATTCTGCAATCGCCCGATTCAGGGGAAGCGGTCTCCGGCTTGCTCTCCATGACGGACGGCCTCTACATGGTCGTGGCACAGTCGATTATGACGAGCGACAAGCTGAGTTCACCTGACGGCACGCTCATCGTGGGATATCGCGTCGGAGAAGAAGAGACTGCGCCGCTCCGTCAACTGACCGCGTTGCCGGTCGAGTTGTTCTCGGCGAAGGCCTCTGCAAATCCTGCTGACGTCACGGCGGCGTTGTCTTCAACAAGTGAGGAGACGTCAGGCTCGGTTGTGACTATCGACGACGAGGCCGTCGTTGGGTATGCGATTCTTCCGGGCATCGACGGCTCGACGGGTGCTCTGATGCGAGTGTCTCAACCACGAATTGCCCTGATCGTATCGCGCTCGGCGATCATAAGGGCGGAGTTGGCTTTGGCAGTGATCGTGCTGGCTCTCCTCGGTCTGCTCACGCTCATTCTGGACAAGACCGTGCTGAAACGGCTGACCAATCTGAGTTCCGGTGTCCGTAGACTGGCGTCCTCGGGGGTTGCCGACACTCGGCTTGCCGTCACTGGGAAGGACGAGATTGCACGTCTTGCCGGGGACATCAACGAGATGCTGGACGAGATCGGCCGCTCCCATAACGAGCTTGGATACTTGGCGACGCACGATCCGCTCACCGGTCTGCACAACAGACGTTTCTTCGAAGAGGCGCTCGAACGGGAGTTGGGCGAGCGCCGGCGTCTGAATACGGAAGGCGCCGTGTTCTGGTTCGACCTAGACAATTTCAAAGATATCAACGACGGCCTCGGGCATGCCGCAGGAGACGAGTTGCTCATCGCATTCTCGGCGTACCTGCGCGAGCAGATGCGCGAGTACTCTGTCGTCGCGCGGCTGGGCGGCGATGAGTTCGGCATCTTGATCCCTCACGCAAGCCGAGAAGAAGCCAGTGCGGCCGGCTCGAGACTGTCCACGGAGCTTGCCAACCGCATGTTTCCGGCGGGGGGTCACGAGGTTCGCGTCAGCGTGAGTGTCGGCGCGGTCCTCTACCCCGAGCACGGAAGCACTACGGACGATCTCCTCTCCCGAGCGGACCTCGCAATGTACGACGCGAAATCGAGGGGAGGAAACGAAGTCGTCTTCTACACCGCCGACGATTCCTGGCGCAGTGAGATGACGCAGCAGATTGAAGACAGTGGGCAAATCGTCTCGGCAATCCGCGAAAACGGGTTCGTCTTGTACGCGCAGCCGATCTTCTCCTTGGTGAACCCCAGCACGGAGGCCTACGAGTTGTTGCTCAGAATGCCGGGAAAGGACGGGGAGATCATCCTCCCTCGACGATTTCTTCCGGCGGCCGAGCGTCTCGGCCTTATTCGAGATATCGACCACTGGGTGATGCGGCATGCGATAGGGCTGCTTGCCGAGGAACGAGCAAAGGGGAGAGACGTCTTCTTCACGGCGAACGTTTCCGCGGGCGCTTTCAACGATCCCATGCTGCTCGACATCATACGGCAGGGAATCTCCGAAAGCGGCGTCGAAGCCGATCGGCTGATCATTGAGATCTCCGAATCCAGCGCGATTCTGAACTTGGCCTCCGCCGCGGCCTTTGTTCGCGAGATCGGGGAGATCGGTTGCCGATTCTGTCTTGACGACTTTGGGTCCGGAACATCTTCGTTCCACTATCTGAGGCATCTGCCTATCGATTTCGTGAAGATCGATGGCCGCATTGTACGAGATATGGCCCCCCGCTCAACAGACATGCACTTCCTGAGAGCCATTGTCGGCCTTTGCAGGGGTCTCGGAATCCGTACGGTTGCCGAGTCAGTCGAGTCAGCCGAGGCACTTCTTGCGGTTCAGGAGCAAGGTGTGGATTTCGCCCAAGGGCATCATCTCGGCAGGCCGGCTCCCGTCGAGGAGTACCTAGAGAAGAGGCACGCGGAGGATGACGTGGCAGAGCATGTTCACCGGTTCGTGGCGACGGCTGGTCAGGGCGTCTGATGGATCCTATCCGCGAAGCATGCTAGGTATTGGCAAGCTCCTCGCGTGCTAAGTCAGCGACCGCACCTCGCAGTTCGGAGGGCGAAAGCACTTCGACCCTGCCAAGCCGAGCAACCACGCGGCGAGCGATCCACGCCATGCCGCCGAAGGGCACCTCGGCGATGACGTCGCCGGACTCTCCGGCCGCATCGAGGCGGCCACCCGGCCATTCGCGTTCGACGAACTCCTCGCCCGGAGAAAACCGCAGGCGGGCCACCGGCAGCCCCTCGGTCGCGAAAGCGACGGGCGCGGTACCGTCGGCGTCGCGATGCGCGGCATCAGTATCACCGGTGCGCGTGGCCGATAAGACCCGCTCGACCCGGAACGTCCTATGGCTCTCCGCGTCTCGGCACCATGCCGAGAGGTACCACGCACCGCGGTCGGCAAACAGCCGCAGCGGCTCCACCACGCGGTCCGCAGACTCGGCGGCACCCTCTTTCTGGTAGGCGATCGTGACCGCGGCGTGATCGCGAATCGCCGAGGCGAGCGCCTCGAAAACGCCGGGCTCGTGCGCGGCGATCGCCGAGCGAATCGTGCGCTCGGTTTCGGTCGCGTCAAACGACGCCGACGCCGCTGCCATCAGGCGTGCGACCAGACTGTCGTCCGAGGGGAAGCCGGCCGCCGACAGCGCGGCGGCGAGAGAAGTGGCCTCAGCAGGCGAGAACCGCACGGGCCCTCTCATGGCCGGCAACGGGGCCAGTACCCGCACCGTGTCGCCTTCGACGAAGACATCAACCATCTGGTCGGGGTAATACGGCGCGACTCCGCAGACCGAAAGCGTCTCGAGATCTGCCGAGAGGTCTGCCGGTGTGGTTCCCACTTCCGCAGCGAGGTCGGCCAACGGGATGTCGCCGGGCTGCAGCTTGCCGAGTAGCGCGATAAGGCGGCGAACCCGGTCGGATGCGGTGATCTTAGCCATGGAGAGCCGCCACCCTCTCAAGACCCGCGCGCATCTCCGCGGCAAGCGCAGGCGGGGCGACGACGCTCACTCCAGGCCCGTGCTCGATGGCGAACCGCAGCACGCGATCTCGCGAATGCGCACTCACACGCCACAGTCTCACCTTCTGGCCGACAGGTCCGTCCTCCTCCTCTGACAAGACACCGTGTCCCGCCGCAAGTCTCTCGGCGCGCCACGCAACAGAGGGCGCGAAGCGCAGGACGGCCTCGAACTCGTCGGCAGCGGAGCCGTACTGGAAGGGGAAGCAGACGAACGTGCGCACGTCGAAATCCTCAGGGCGCGTGAAGTCCGCCGACTTGGGGCGGCCTGCGTTTACCGTAATGTTGTCCGCTCGTGCGACGGTGTAGGTGCGTATCGAGTCGGCGGATGTGTCGCGACCCACCAGGTACCAACGCCCCTCGTGCAGGAAGAGCCCGTACGGCTCGACCTCGCGACCGGCGGTTGCGCCGTAGGAGTTCGTGTAGTCGAACGTCATGCGCTTGCAGCGGCCGGCCGCGTCGGCTATCTGGGCGACCGAGGCGCCTTGCTTCTCCGGGTTCTCATCGGCCAGATGCGAGACAGAAGGCGGAGTTCCCTCGCCGAGTCCCGCCGAGATCTTCGCAAGCGCGAGTCGCAGATCCTTCGCGAAGGGGAATGACGGGTCGCCGAGAAGCGCGCTGCCTGCGATGCGGACAACAGCCGCCTCCTCGGCGGAGAGGTCGAGCGGAGCGGCGAAGGTGGCCGAGCGGTCAAGGAGGTAGCGGCCTTGTTCGTCGGAGTCGATCGTCAGCCCTGCTTGGCGCAGGTCCTCCTTGTCGCGTTCAAACATGCGCAGGAACGCAGCCTCGTCCTGATCGGCGGGGTAGCCGATGACCTCGGTCCGGATCTGCTCGGCGGTTACGGGCCTGGTTGAGGCTGCGAAATAGAGCGCCAGATTGACGAGCCGCTCGATTGCGATGCTCACGTTGCTGTTCCCCTCCCAGTAGCCGACAGAGCCGATTGTACGGCACTGGGAGGGGGAGGCAACAATCCCAATAACCGGGGAAAACGAAACGAGCCGCGTGGGGGGACGCGGCCCGTTTGATACCGAATCGCATGGGGGATGCGACTCAGCTAATCGCCAAGCCGCGTGGGGGCGCGGCTTGGACTGTGTCAGACCACGTGGGGGCGCGGTCTGACGGGCCTAGCGAGCGGGCGGGCTCCACTTTTGAGGGGGGAGGAAAAGTAGGTCGCCACAGCTCGACAAACACGGTAGCAACGGGCATGCCAAAGAAACGGGCTGCGATGCGGTTTTCGGATTTCCCTGAGAGCCGCCTGACGTACAGAACTTGGCCTAGCAGCCGACCTGAGCGCGAACGGCGAGACCCGATATGTTCAGCAGGGTGACGGTTCTGCCGCGCGCGTAGATGAGGCCTTCCTGCTGGAATACCCGGAACGTGCGCGAGAGCGTTTCGGGCACTGTGCCCAACGTGGCCGCGAGTTCGACCCGCGACATTTCGAGGTCGACACTCTGCGGATCGGGACAATCGGAGGGATGACGGCCGAGTTGATCGAGCAGATGCGCTGCCAGACGGGTCGGCACGTCAGAGGAGAGCGTCTTCACGCAGGCAAGGGCATCAACTGTCTGATTGGCGAAGTCTCGCGCGATCGAGTTCATGACATGAGGCTCGGAGCGGACGAGGTCCGTCAGGGCTGACGTGGGGATCAGCGCGATCGCCGAAGGCTGGGCCGCTTCATGGCAGATCGGGTAGCGTTCGTCTGCGAAGACGGCCAGCACTCCTAAGGCACAGCCAGGACCCAACAGCTTCACGGTGACCGGCCGTCCGGTTGTTGCGTGGTGAGTGGCGCGGACGCTCCCCGAGACGACGAGAGCCACATGCTTGGCCTGCGGTTCCTTGTCGAAGATGATTTCGCCCTTGGCATACCGCTTCAGCCGAGACGAGCGTGCGAGAGAGACAACGCCGGCATCAGAAGCGTCGCGCCAAACCGGGCATTCCCGGAACACGGTCAAGACTCGTTCCGCCACATCGTTGACGGTGGGCACGTAGCATCCCTTCGCATTTTCGCACCAGTGCAAGTTATTGGTTTATCGGCAGGTCTGCAGGAAGACTTTATGAAATTCTTTCCGGATCGCCGAGGAAATTGATGGGCGTCAAAGGTTCTGGATTCGGGAGAGAATACTGTGAGGGCACGCAGACACTCCGCCCGCGTGCATCGGGGCGGCATACCGGAGGAGTAGCAAGATGACGAAGACCCGCCAGATCGTGCATATTGACGAGGAAGCGTGTAACGGATGCGGTATCTGCGTCTCGCCCTGTGCGGAGGGGGCGATTCAGATCGTGGACGGCAAAGCGCGTGTACTGCGCGAGGAACTCTGCGACGGAGCCGGATTCTGCCTCGGAGTCTGTCCCACAGGAGCACTTTCCATCGAAACGCGCGAAGCACCGGAGTTTGACCACCAAGCCGCCGAATCTCAGGCTGCCGCACAGCGCGAATACATCCCGCAAGTATGCTTCGTGTGCGGTTCCTCCGAGGACGATCGACCTCTGTTGCCCGTCCGAACTGCCGGAAGATCCACGTGGGTTTGCACCCGCTGTCTGCCCTCGTTGATCCACGGCTGACGGTTCCGCGAATCGGATCGGCCTCGACTGCGCTACCATAGTGGTCAGGGAACACTCGTTACCTAGAATTAGCGCGAGTCGCCACGGAGGTTTTCGATGGCCGAGGTCATGCAACACATCGCAGTACTTGCAGATGAGATTGGGCCGCGCCCGGCTACAAGTGAGGCCGAAAGCCGCGCTGCCTCGTATCTGGAGTCGGTGTTCTCACAGAGTGGTCTGCAACCGGAAGTCCAGGAGTTTGAAGCTCCTCGGACGTATGGGTGGGCCTACATCCTCTACAACTTTCTGACGATTCTTGCGGCCGTTGGCGCCGGTGTGCCGCTGCTTGGCGGCAAACTGGTGTGGGTTGCGTTTATCCTCGCCGCAGCAACCGCGATCATCTTCAGAAGCGATCTGAACACGAGGTGGGGCCTTACCCGCCTCATGCCCAAAGGCCCGAGCCAGAACGTCATCGCGCGCCATATTCCGCGGGCGCGCCGCGGTGAGCGGCTGAAGAAGATCGTTATTGTCGCGCACTACGACAGCGCCCGCTCTTCGCTGGCGTTCTCTCCGGGGATGGCACGCCAGTTCCCGGCAACGTTTGCGCTCATGAAGTGGGCGACGACGCTCGTCCCCGTGCTGATCCTAGCGTTGGCTTTGCCCCTTCCGATCCCGGTGAAGATCCATACGTACGTCTGGTACGCGACGCTGGTGGTTGCGGCGTACCTCATCGTTCCGCTGCTGATCAACCTGCACCGTGAGCTGGCGATGCCGTTTGTGGCCGGCGCCAATGACAACGCCTCCGGTGTGGCAGCCATGCTCGGCGTGATGAGCAACTTCGCCGAGCCGCAGTCGGGTTCCAGCCGCTTCGCGACCGTGGAGTTCGCGCCGGTTCGCCGGACCCAAGCTGCAGCTGTTGAGGCCGATGTGGTGCCGGAGGGCGCCGTGCTGTCATACACGCAGTCGGCGGAGCCGCCGGCGCGCGAGCGGACGCTCTACGAATTCGAGACCATACAGTTCGAGGCGGTCGGAGAAGCGACTTCCTATGAGGCTGAGGAACTGCCGTACTCCGACTACGAACTGCTCGACAGCACCCCTATCGCCGAAGCAGAGCCTCCTCGGCGGCGTGGTCTGCTCGGCATGCTCGGGCGCAAGAAGAACGGCCCCGGCAAGGACGGGCCGCGTGGGCGCAGCGGTGACGTGAAGGGCTGGCTCGGCGTCGACGAGGGCTTCAACGCGCGCAAGGCCGGCCGTGAGATCGGCTCGTGGGACAACTTCGGGTCGGACGAAGAAGATGACAGCACCGACGGGTTCGGCTGGAAAGGCGGCCAGCCGGGCGGGGATCCGCTCGGCGACGAGGAGTACGCAGCGCATGCGGCCGCCCGCATCCGCCGTCACGTGACCGAGCGAAGCGACCACGACCTGACCGAGAAAGAGGTCTGGTTCGTTGCGACCGGCGCCGAGGAAGTCGGCACCTGCGGCATGCAGGCGTTTCTCGGCCAATATGGGAACGAGCTTCGCGACGCGCTCATCATCAACCTCGACAACGTCGGCGCCGGACAGCTTTCCTGGGTGACCGCCGAAGGGATGGGCCGGCGGTACGGCGCCAACCAGCGCCTCGTGGGGCTGGTGAAGCGGGTCTCACGCGAGGAGCAGATACTCGTGAAGCCGCGCGTCTACAAGGGGCTTTCGACTGATGCGTCGCCTGCACTTGCGCGCGGCTTCAAGGCGATGAGTATCATGGCCTTTGACAACGCGGGCCTGCCGCTCAACTGGCACTGGCACACCGATACGGTCGACCGCGTGGAGTCGGAAGTCGTGAACCGCTGCGTCGAACTGGTGACCGCGATGATTCGCAAGGCGTGATGGACATCCATGACTCATTTCTGGGATAAGAGCCCTCAGTTGAGCAGAAACCGCCTGAAGAAGCGCATCGTGCGTTCGATGATCGTTTCATGGCGCGAGCAGCCCACCCGCTACGATATCGAGGCGCTTCAGGTCAACACGCGCCGTGTCGGCCTCGTCGTCCGCATCCGCTGGGCACTGCTCGCGGTACTGGTGATCTACTCACTTCTTGCCGCATCGGCGTATATGTCCCGAATGTCGGGCGGGGAACTCGTCGCCAGAATGGCGATCCCGGCGATGGCACTCCTGTTCGTGGTGGCTTACAACTCGTTCTACCACCTCAACTACCGCCGCCTCGGAAACATTTCCGTGTGGAACATCCTGCAGTTGGCTTTGGATGCGCTCGTGGTGACGGTGATCGTTCATTACTCGGGGTCCGTGAACTCGTGGTTCTGGTCGATGTACGCGCTGTTCATCCTCGAAGCCGCATTCATCCTTCCGCGACGACGCGACGCCTGGGCCTTCACGGCGTTCTGCATCGTGCTTCTCGGCGCCTTGGAGTGGCTCGAACTGCTCCGCGTGCTGCCGCATGTCGCGATACCGTTCGTCGCGAACCAGCTGTACCTCGACCCCGTCTACGTGGCGGTCAGCTACGGCTGGCAAGTCGCGCTGCTCGCAGGGACGGCTTCGGTCGCCTCGCTGCTCATGACCGAGCAGCGTGCCGAGAGAGCTCCGCGCCAGGCGGCCATGTCGATCGTCGACGAGGCGACGGGGCTGTACTCCCGCGGCTACTTTCTGCGCGCCCTTGGCGCCGAGGTACGCCGGGCCGGCAACGATGGACGTCCGCTCCACATCATGTTTCTCGACATCGACAACTTTGGCGAATTCAACCGCCGCTTTGGCATCGAGCGCGGTGATCTTCTCCTGAGGCGCATAGCCGCCGAGATCACGCGGTGCGTTGGTCTGGCGGGCGACGAGATGGTGACCGCGAACCTCGTGGCACGCCTCGGTGGCGAGGAGTTCGCAGTGCTGCTCGCCGAGAGGGCGGAAGCCCGTGGGGCCCCAGGTGCAGAGGATGCCGCTGCGCTTGCCGAGTGCCTGCGATCGGGGATTGCCGCCGCGCGCGTCGACGACGTCGGAGTCACGGTCTCGATCGGGGTGGCATCGCTTCCCGACGACGGGGTGACGGCCGACGAGCTGCTCGATGCCGCCGACGGAGCGCTGGCCGCCGCCGTCGAGATGGGTGGGGACCGCGTTGTGGTCGCCTCGGCACTGATTCCTCCAGTTCGCGACGATGAGTTGCTCTCCATGATGGAGGACTAGCGTGCGCAGGGTGCAAGCAGGGGTCGTTGGTGCGCTCATCGCATTCGCGGTTCTCGGACTCACCATTCTGCCTCTGTTCACGCCCGCTTTCACGCGGGTCTTGTCGTCGCAGTACTCCCTCGCCGCGCAAGCGGGCCTGTCTCGGGATCGAATTTCGGCCGTCGCCGAGCAGGTGCGAGACTTCGTTGTCAACGACGAAGCGACCACGTTGCCTGCGACGGTGGATGGACGATCCGGATTCGACGCCGATGCGGTCTCGCACCTGCTCGATGTGCGCCGCGTACTGGTGGGGGCGCGTTGGGCTACCGCGGTGCCGGCGGTGCTGGCGATGATATGGATTGCGGTGAGGTGGTCTCGGCGTGACAGGACCGCGATCGCCTCGGCGATGAGCGTGGCTGCGATCACAGGTGTCGGTTGCATCGTTCTTGGCGCGCTGGCAGGGCTGGTCGACTTTGATGCGTTTTTCCGAGCTTTTCACGGAGTGTTTTTCTCGGCGGGCAACTGGGAGTTTCCTGCCGATTCCCTGCTCATTCAGACCTTCCCCGAGCCTTTCTGGGCAACAGGTGCCGCGGTTTGGGGCGGTCTCGTCGTGGTGTGCTCGGCGGCGCTTGCGTGGGGAGCGCGCGTCCTTCGACGGCGTGGAGACTCCGCCGAGGAGAGCGCCAGAAATGACGGGGCGTGACAAATACCGCGGAATAGGTAGACTTGAATGGTTGCACGAGCCATTTGTTGGGGGAAAGATCGTACTGGACAGCACGGGATTGTGTGCAACGTTGAAGACACGATCACATCGTCAAGGAGGTGATTGCGCGAATGGCTGCTAAAGAAGGCTACTGCGTGAAGTGCAAGAGCAAGAGGGAGATCAAGGATCCTCAGGAAATCACCATGAAGAACGGGCGTCCGGCCACCCAGGGCACATGCCCCGAGTGTGGCACGAAGATGTTCAAGATCGGCAAGTAGCTCGTTTTTCACTGCACGCTGCGAAAACGTCGCCGGCAACACTGCTGACGACGTTTTCTCGTTGCAGCATCGCTCAGGGCTGGGATACACTCTCCCAGCGTGCGGGTGTAGTTCAATGGTAGAGCGTCAGCTTCCCAAGCTGAATGTTGCGGGTTCGAATCCCGTCACCCGCTCCAAGAGTACGACTCGGCCGCCCGGTCCCTCGGGCGGTCTTTTGTTTTGCCGAGGCACTTTACAGGCGTTCGCAGTCGGTGTAGAACATATGTTCGTATAGTGCCTCAAGAGACTCCCCCTCTTGCCGACAAAGGCAGGAGTGGTTCGAATGGTGTCAAAGATCAGAACGAGGGCGGGGGCGGTTCCGCTACCCGGTCGCAGATTCAGCGCCCGCGCCGTGGCTTTTTTCGCATGCATTCTTGCAGTGGCGGCGACTGTCGGACAGCCGGCGCCTGCGTATGCGGGTTGGCCGCTCCAGCGTGCCGGTACAGTGACGTGCGCGTTTGGGGGCGCCTACTCGGCTGCCGATGGTTCATCGAGCACCCACACGGGAGCTGATGTGGCCGCCGAGGATGGCGCGGGAGTCTGCGCGCCGTTCGGGGGGAGTGTGACCTTCGTAGGCCGCATACCGGGTCCCGGCGGAGGCACAGTGCTTGCCGTGACGCTTGCCACCGAGAAAGGCGATGTCACGCTGTTCCCGTTCAGGTCGGTGACAGTCGTGAAAGGAGAGCAGGTCGCCGAGGGCGCAGTGCTGGGCATCATTGCCGGCGAAGGAGACCCTTCTACGACGATCTCCCATGTGCATGTTGGATTGCGCCGCAACGGTTTGTATCTCGACCCCATGAGCGTGATGGCTCCTCCGGCCGTAGCGACGCCGCAGCCCGGCAGTCAGCCTGCGGCTGCCGCAGCTGGGAACACCGCTCAGGCTGGCAGCGCCAGCTCGGCGGTGGCAGGAAGCCCAGCGCCGAGCGCGGCGGCCGTACCCGTGGAAACGGCGGGCGCCGCATCAAGAACTGCGAGCGCGGGAGATGTGCTTGCGCCCGGCGTGACAGTTGCCGGCTCGAGCGTGCCCGCCGGCGCTGTCGGTTCGGTCCCTGTGGCAGTGCCCGCAGGCGTTGCCGGCTCGGCGGGGGAGCAGGCGTCGGCGTATGAGGTCGTGAGGGAATGCCTCGATAATCTTGCATCCAAGGCGTTGAGTGCGGTGAGGGGCGGCGTGCGCACTGTGTCGCTGACGCTGCTGGCGGTTCTATTCGCCCTGGGAGCGCTCTGGCCGCTCTGGCGCGGGAAGCGGAAAGGTACCGTTCAGGTTCCTGTCAGTGCCTTAAGCGACGATGTTGCGGCAGTGGCGGGCCAGTGATACACTCCACAGGCTCATTTCCTGCTCCGGGCAGCTGCCTTCACGGTCCCGGGGCCGACCTTCAGCCCAAGGGAGGTGACAAAGTGAAGGCTTACGAACTATTGCTTCTGCTCAACCCCTCTCTCGACGAAGAGACCCGCGCGGGCGTTCTGGACAAGGTCCAGGGCGTCATCACCGCCGACGGGGGTGTGGTGGATGCCGTCAACTCGTGGGGCAAGCGCAAGCTGGCCTTTGAGATCGGCAAGGTTGCCGAGGGGGACTACGTTCTCTTCGATTTCCACACCGCACCGGCCAAAGTTGCCGAGCTGGACCGCGTGCTGCGAATTACCGATCCTGTGATCCGCTTCATGCTCCTACAGCGCGAGGACAAAGACTAGTCCTCGTTCTCGGCCGGCATCAGCGGATTCGGACGGTGTCCCTATTCCGCTTACGTCAGAAGGTGGTTTTCAAATGAGCATCAATCGCGTTTGCATAAGCGGGAACCTCACCCGCGACCCGGAACTCCGTTCAACCGGCGGCGGCATGGCCATTCTGCAGATGGGCGTGGCTGTCAACGACCGTCGCAAGAACGCTCAGTCCGGCGAGTGGGAGGATTTTCCGAACTACGTCGATGTAGTCGTCTTCGGAGCCCGTGGTGAGTCGCTGTCGCGTTTTCTCTCGAAGGGATCGAAGGTCTTCGTCGAGGGCAAGCTCCGCTGGAGCCAATGGACCGACAAGAATAGCGGCGACAAGCGCAGCAAGATCGAAGTCGTCGCTGACGATATCGAGTTCATGACCCCTCGTGGCGAGGGTGGCGGCAGTGGTGATCGCGGCTCCTACAGCGCTCCGACACCTGCACCTGCACCCGCTCCTGTCTTCGAGGACGATATTCCGTTCTAGGGAAACCAAGGCGCGCCCTCCCCTCGGGCGCGTACCGATTCGCACGTACCGCGACTACGAAAATCGCGGAAGGAGGTCAAAAACATGTCCGATTTTGCACGCAAGCCTCGGCGCAAGTATTGCCAGTTTTGCAAGGATCACTCTGAGTACATCGACTACAAGGATGTGCAGTTGCTTCGCAAGTACATGACCGACCGTGGCAAGATCAAGCCTCGTCGTGTGTCAGGCACATGCGCCCAGCACCAGCATTCTCTTTCGATGGCGATCAAGCGCGCTCGTGAGATGGCGCTCGTTCCCTATACCGTGCCGGTCATCAGCGGCCGCATCGATCGCAGGGGTGGCAGGTAATTCCTGAAGTGAAGACCAGTTCTACACGCATGTTCGACACGTTGCTGCTTTCCGTGGCCACGATATTCGGCGTTGTCCTTGCGCCGATGTTGCCATATGTCGGGGTGCCGATCGCGGCAGCCGGAGTGGCCGGGCTCGTGTATCAGGACCGTCTGAGCGCGGCTGTGTTCGGTGCGGTTGTCGGCAGCGTGGCGGCTATCGCAATGAGTCCGGTCAGCGCCGTGTTTGTGATTCCCGTGGTGCTTGCGGTGTTCTTCACGGTGCTCATGCTGCCGCGCACAAGCGTGCAGAGGATCGCGGTCGTACTGATCGGGGTATTGGCGGCGGCAACCGTAGGTGTTTCCGCCTTGGCCGCGCGATTGGTGGGTACTACGGTTTCGGTTCAGATCGCGACGTTGTTCGATGAGTTCGGCAAGGGACTCGGGTCTTCTGCGAGTGCCGAGCTGCTTTCACAGTTGAGCTCTGCAGCGAGGCTCTTCGGCACGATTTGGCCGGGATGGTACTTTCGTGAGGCTGTGTTTGTCGGCGTCATCACGATCATGGTCGTAGGTTGGAGCGCGAAGAAACTGGAGCAGCCGATTGAGATCCCGTCTCTGAAGCAGCTGGATCTTACTCCACATATTCTGTGGGCTTTTGTCTCCGGCCTGTTCTTGTTGGCGGCGTCATACAGTTCGATACCGATGGCTGCCGCCATGGGGACCGTCGGGACAAACCTGTTGCTCTGCGCATGGCCCTTCCTGTTCATCCAAGGGCTGAGCGTAATGGCCGCAGTGCTTGAGAAGGTCGGCATCTCATCTGTCGGCCGGGTGTTTGGACTTGTCGGGTTTGCGGTGCTCGACGCGCTGACCCTTGCGGTGAGTTTCACCGGGCTGGTGGATTTCTGGTTCAACTTCCGACGGCTGCCGCGTGACGGTTTCACCCCGTCGGCGCCGGAGCACGAAGTGTCGGATCGCTAGGCTGAACTGCCGTCCGGGCGGTATACCGTTCGGCGACTTAGAGGAGTAACAATGAAGGTCATCCTATTGCAGGAACTCAAAGGTCGCGGAAGCGAGGGTGATGTCGTCGACGTCGCCAACGGTTTTGCGGTCAACTATCTGTTTCCGCGCAAGTTCGCCATTGAGGCGACTGCCGGGAACCTGAAGCAGCTCGAGCAGCGCGGTAAGAACATCCGCGTGCGCGAGGATCAACGCCGCGAAGGGGCGAACAGCCTCGTCGAGCGTCTGGGCGATAAGGTCATCAATGTTGAAGCGAAGGTCGGCGACGAAGGTCGCCTCTTTGGCTCCGTCACCACCACGATGATTCAAGCCGCGATCAGCACAACCTTGGGCATCGACATCGATCGCCGTCAGATCGAGACCCACGGACAAATCAAGGCGGTCGGGCCCCACGTGGTCGAAGTCGCTCTGTACCGTGACATCAAGGCGCAGGTCACTGTCAACGTTGTGCCCGAAGGCTATAAGGCCCCCGAGGTCCCCGTGACGGCCGTCGCGGAAGTCGAAGGCGTTGATGCTGATGGCGAAGCACACGTTGAGATCGTCGAAGAGACCGCCGAGCAGGCTGCCGAAGTCGAGTAACTCTCGGCTTCTGGAAGGTCCCCGGCGCGAACAAACGGCGGCGCAGCCCCATTTTGGGCGGCGCCGCCTTTGCGTGTCTGCAAGTCCGCCGGTAACTGGTGGACACTGTGGATAACTCGTTCATCCGCAGGTCAGACCTGCAGTCCTGTCCACTTAGCCCTGTGGATGCAGATATGCAGCCAAGAAAATGTCACTGCGCTCGCATATCATCCATACGTACGCGCAAGCGCGTGATGGGCACACTCGTGGGAGGGAGTCTCTACCTTGGCTGACACAATGGACAGAGGCGTCCGCATGCGTGCGGCAGTGGCCGCCGACAGGGTACCTCCTCACAATCTCGAAGCGGAACAGGCTACGCTCGGCGCGATGTTTCTGTCGGCCGAGGCGGTCGAAGGTGCCTTGGCGCTTCTGCATCCGGAAGACTTCTATCGTCCGGCCCACTCACGCATCTTCTCGGCGATGAGCGACCTCTACGCGCGGTCGGTTCCGGTGGACCACCTGTCGGTGGCAGATCGGCTCGAGGCCGTCGGAGACCTAGAGGCCGCAGGCGGCAAGCCGTACCTGCTCGACGTCACGGGTGTCGTGCCCACGGCTGCGAACTGGCCGCGCTACGCCGAGATTGTGAAGCGCACGTCGATGCTCAGGCAGTTGATCGGTGCGGGCACGCAGATCGTGGCACTCGGCTACGACGCGCCCGACGACCTCGATGCCGTCGTCGGCGATGCCGAGAAGCTAGTTTTCGACGTTACGAACAAGCGAGTTCAAAGCAACTTCAAGTACATCAACGACCTGCTCAAGATCTCCTACAAAGAACTCGAGGATCTCGCCGAAGCCAAGCAGCATGTCACGGGAGTGCCGACAGGATTCGAAGATCTCGACAGGCTCTTGGCCGGCCTGCATGCGGGCGATCTGATCATCCTCGCCGCACGCCCGTCAGTGGGTAAGACCGCCCTCGCCCTCAACATGGCGGTAGGTGCCGCCAAGCAAGGCACGGCCGTGGCCGTGTTCTCGCTGGAAATGGGAGCTGAGCAGCTGGTCCAGCGCGTGTTGTGCTCGGAAGCCAGAATCAATCTCCAAGACGTTCGCACCGGATACGTGAAAGACTCAGACTGGCACGCGATCCACACGGCGATGGGCAAGCTCGCTAACCTCGACTTCTGGGTTGACGACACGCCGTCCATCTCGATCCTTGAACTGCGCGCGAAAGCCCGCCGACAGCTCAGGGACAAACCCAAAGGCCTCATCGTTGTCGACTACTTGCAGCTCATGCAGCCGCAGAATCGCCGGAACGAAAACCGTCAGACCGAGATCGCCGAGATATCCAGGGGACTCAAGATACTCGCCAAAGAACTCAAGGTCCCCATCGTCGCTCTGTCGCAGCTGTCGCGTGCTGTCGAGCAGCGCGCTGGCAAGCGCCCGCAGCTTTCCGACCTGCGAGAGTCGGGTGCAATCGAGCAAGATGCCGACGTGGTCATGTTCATCGACCGCAACACCGATCCAAAAGACACCAGCGAAGACAGGCCTCCTCTCGGTTCGGCGGAACTGATTGTCGCTAAGCACAGAAATGGGCCGACAGGCTTGATACAGCTCGCCTTCCTGGATCGCTTCGTCAAGTTCGTTTCGGTTCCCAATAGACCCATGTAGGGCAATGACCCAGCAACAGTCTTGCGGAAGTTCCAAGGAGGCACACGTGCCGGTTTCCACCTATGACGTGATCGTGGTCGGCGCTGGTCCGGCGGGCATCTTCTCGGCGATTGAGTTGGTGCGCTCCGGAATCACGAACGTTCTCGTCGTTGAGAAGGGGCGCGCGATCGCAAAGCGCCGCTGTCCGGCGCGCAGGACAGCGTGCGCCGGCTGCAAGACCTGCGACATCATGACTGGATGGGGTGGAGCAGGCGCTTTCTCGGATGGCAAACTGACGCTCACCACCGAGGTGGGCGGGTGGCTCGGCGAGTACATTTCGAACAGTGAACTTCAGTCACTCGTTGAGTACGCTGACCGCATCTGGCTGGAGTTCGGTGCGTCACCGAAGGTGTACGGACCTGATTCCGACACCGCGGTAAAGCTGGAGAGCGAAGCTGCGACGGCTGGCATGAGGCTCATTCCGATGCGTATACGGCACATGGGGAGCGACCGTTCGCCGCAGGTGCTCGACGCGATGATGAACTACCTCAAGCAGGCGGGAGTGACGGTTCGCACCGAATGCCCCGTCACTCGAATCGTGGTGCAAGACGGGCATGTGACGGGGATCGAACTCTCGCCGGGTGAGTTTGCGGAGGCGGATCGGGTCATCGTCGCGCCGGGGCGCGAGGGCGCCGACTGGCTTGCCGGACAGATGCGCCTCCTCGGGATCGGACTCGTGAACAACGCGGTCGACATAGGAGTACGTGTTGAGTGTCCTGCTCCGATAATGCAACGCCTGACTGACGCGCTTTATGAGGCGAAGCTCATATATCGCACAAAGACGTTTGGGGACGTCGTTCGCACCTTCTGCATGAATCCGTCCGGCGAGGTCACGACAGAAAGCTATGGAGACGTCGTCACGGTCAACGGGCATTCCTATGCCGAGGAAAAGACCCCATACACCAACTTCGCGGTGCTCGTCAGCCAGAGGTTCACCGAGCCGTTCCGGGATCCGATTGCATACGGCCGTTCCATCGCGAAGCTGGCCAACTTGCTGGGCGGCGGTATTCTCGTTCAGCGATTCGCCGACCTGAAGGTTGGACGACGGTCGACTCCCGAACGCATCGCCCAGGCTCAAGTGGAACCCACTCTTGAGCACGCGACGGCCGGCGATCTCTCAGCGGTGCTTCCGTATCGCCACATGACGGATATCGTGGAGTTCCTGGAAGCGATGGAGGCAATCGCGCCGGGTATCGCAGGACCGGGGACTTTGCTGTACGGTGTCGAAGTGAAATTCTACTCCTCGCGTGTTGAGGTGAATCAGGCTCTTGAGACTGCCGTCGGAGGCCTCTTTGCGATCGGTGATGGTGCAGGGCTCACGCGTGGCTTGGTGCAATCGAGTGTCAGTGGTGTAATAGCAGCACGGGCAGCACTTGTCGGATGCGGGGGCGTCTAAAGGCAAGTAAGATCACCCGACGAAAACGAGGGGGACTTACGTGATCTCGAAGACATTCTCACCGCTGGGAGTGGCGGACTACCGATCCCTTTGGATCGGGCAGATCGTTTCGGTTGCTGGCGATAGGATCAACCAGATCGCCATGGCGCTCATGGTGTACTCGCTCACCGGTTCGATGCTCCAGATGGGCATCATGCTTGGGATCGTTCTCTTGCCGGCCGCTCTCTTCGGACTCGTGGCGGGCGTTCTCGTGGATCGGCTGGACCGCCGCCGAGTCATGATCGCCGCCGATTTGATTCGCATGGTCGTGGTTCTTGCTATTCCATTCGTCGTTCACTTCGGCATAGGGTGGGCGTACGCGCTGGCGTTTGTGGCTTCCGCAGTCTCACTGCTGTTCACCCCCGCCAAACGTGCGCTCATTCCTGAGATCGTGAACTCGCGCGACTTGATGGCTTCCAACTCGCTTGACAATGCCTCTGAAGCGGTCGCCGAACTTGTGGGGCTCGCCATCGGCGGCGTCGTGGTAGCGACGATTGGCTATTCGTGGGCCTTTGGGATCGATGCGGCGACATTCGCCTTCTCGGCGGTGTGCATCAGCCTCATCCGTCATCGCAGGCCGGTAGTGGCCGCACCTCTCCCCCATGTCGGCATCTATGCCGAGCTGACCGAGGGATTGCGCTCGATCTGGCATCACGACCTCCTTCGGGAGCTCTCCGGCTTCTACGTGTTCACAGCCATGCTTGGGCAGGCGTCGGTCGCCCTATGCTACGCCCTTGCACTTGAACGCTATCAGGCTGGGGCCACGGGTCTTGCGATGCTCGATGCCGCGATCGCTGTTGGTATCTTGGCAGGGTCAGTCCTGATCGCACGAGGCGGCATGGGCCGGGCGGGCACGAAGTTCTTGAGCGGCGTGGCCGGAATGGGTGTCGCGGTGGGGCTGGTCGCCTTGGCCTACAACATCTGGATCGCTATGGCGTTTCTTCTGGCCGCAGGTATCGCGAACATGTACTTCTTCATCCCGGCAACGACGTTGTACCAGACGCATTCCAACGAAGCCGTGCGAGGCAGAGTCATGGCTGCGATCACCACACTGACGCGCATTGCAATGGTATTAGGAACCGTCATCGTTGGTGCCCTTGCCGAGAGGATGCCCATAGCCTGGCTGGCCGCAGCCCTCGGCGTCGGTGGGGTACTTGTAGCAGCAGCGGGATCCACCCAAGCGGCGCTGCGCGAAGCCTAGGGCCCCGACGCAGCCCTCTCGCGGGAAACCAGGTTCACGAACACGTCCTCAATTGTGGGTTCTACAGTCGCGACTCGCGCGTCAACGAATCCCGCATCGTGTAGCCGGTCTGCGAACGCGGCTGCCGAGGAGGGGCCGTCGCCTCGTATCTCCTCGGCGATGACGGCGTGTAGCAGCGCTCCGGACAAGTACGCTTCCTCGACTCCCTCGGCAGTTTCGAGCCATTCGAGCACCGAATCCGTGTCTCCGACGGCGACTTCGAGGATGCGCTGCATCATGAAGTCGGTGCGAATCTCGTGGGGCGTGCCTTCGGCGATGATTCGGCCGCGGTAGATGAAGGCGAGGCGGTTGCAATGGCTGGCTTCCTCCATGTAGTGCGTGGTCACGAAGAGCGTGGTGCCCTTGCTCGCGAGGTCGTAAAGCAGGTCCCAGAACTGCCGCCGCGCGACAGGATCGACGCCGCTGGTGGGCTCGTCGAGGAACAGGAGTTCCGGTTCGTGGATCGTCGCCGCTCCCAGTGCGAGGCGTTGACGCCAACCCACGGAGAGGTTCGCCGTGAGTTCGCTTTCGCGGCCGATGAGATCGGCCATTTCCAGCACGTAAGCGCGCCGGGATGCGAACTTCTCGGCAGGGAGGTCGTAGACGCCGGCGTAGAAACGCAAGTTCTCGTCGACGGTCATGTCTTCGAAGAGAGCGAACTTCTGCGACATGTAACCAATGCGCCGCTTCACGCGCTCTGGCTTCGCGATAACGTCGTCGCCGAGGACCAGTGCGCTTCCGGACTGCGGCGCGATCGTGCCGGTGAGCATACGAATGGTGGTGGTCTTGCCGCAGCCATTGGGGCCGAGGAAGCCGAAGACCTCGCCGCGGGCTACATCGAAATCGATGCCGTCGACCGCCGTGAATCGGCCAAATCTCTTGGTGAGGCCTCGGACCGAGATGGCTGCTTCGGGATTCGGTGTCGTGCCATGCAAGTTGTTCGTCGCTGGGGTCATGTGCGTTGCCGCTCCTATTCCGACAGCCGTTTGCGGGTCGCCACAATAGCTGCGCAGAAGATGACGGCCGAGAATACCGTCATCGCGATCAGCGGCACGGCAAGAGCCTCGAAGCCGCTGCCCTTGACGAACGCCCCGCGAAGCACGGTCAGCGCGTAACGGAGCGGGATCAGGTAGGTGAGGGGTACCACTTCCGCCGGCATCGACTCGATGGGGAAGATGAAGCCAGAGAGGACCATTGTGGGGATCAGGATGAACATAACCGTCTGCTGAGCCTGTTGACGGGTGCGCGAAACCAAAGACACCAACAACCCGAGACCGACCGACGTGAGCATGAACAGGCCGAGTCCCACGATCACCACTGCGAGTTGGCCGTTGAAAGGTACTCGGAACCAGTAACGGCCGATGAGTGCGACGAGCGCCATCTGTGCGACGGCGATGATCATGTAGGGCGTGACCTTGCCGATCAGGTACTCGCCGCGGCCGATCGGCGTGACGAACATCTGCTCGAGCGTGCCGCGCTCCCGCTCGCGCACGACCGCCTGCGACATGATCGCCATCATCGAGATCATGAGGATCGCCGCGATGAGTCCTGGGATCATCGTGTTGACGGCGCGCAGCGTCGGGTTGAACACCACGCGGACTCGTGCGTCGATTCCCGGTGCCGAGAGGGTGATGCCTTGGGCGGCGATGCGCTCCTGGTTGAACGCCGCCACGATCTGCGCCGCGTAGCTGCTGCCCACCGACGCCGTCTTGCTGTCAGACCCATCGACGATGATGCCGATGGACGCCGTCTCGCCCCGGTCGATCCGCGCTTGCGTGCCTTCCGGGATGACCAGCGCAACCGCGATGTCGCCCCGGTCGAGCAGTGGTTGGAGGTCGCCTTCGGCGGCCGGGTGGGCCTTGATGACGAAGTAGCCGGAACTGGAGAAGGAGGACTCAAGTTGGCGCGATACTGAGCTGTGATCCAGATCGACGACGGCCGTGGGGAGATTGCGCACGTCGGCGGCGACCACATAGCCGAAAAAGATGAGCTGGGCGACCGGCATCAGGAGAAGAAGCCTCAGCAGCAGGGGGTCTCGGCGAAGCTGAACGAACTCTTTCCAGATGAGAAGGCGAATGCGCTTCAGGCTCACTGCGACCGCCTCCCGTAGAGGACGGATGCGATTGTGGTGACCACGATCGCGAAGATCGAGAGGTAGAGCAACTGCGGCCAGAGCTCGGCGAAGCCGGCACCTTTCAGGAAGACGCCGCGTGAAATCGCGATCATGTAGCGGCCCGGAAAGGCGTAGCTCACCCACTGGAGTACGCGCGGTATCGATTCGAGCGGGAAGGCGAAGCCCGACAGCATGAACGCCGGCAGGAAGGAGATGAGCAGTGCTGTGATGTTGGCGGTCTCAAGCGACGGGGCGAGTGCGGAGATGATCAGTCCCATGCCTAGGGCTGCGGCCACGAATACGATCGCGGAAACGGAGAGGAAGGCCACACTTCCGCGCAGAGGAACGCCGAACACACCGATCCCGACGGCAGTGATCGCTCCCATATCGAGGAACGCAAGCACTGTCCATGGCAGAAGTTTGCCGACCATCAGTTCGACTCGGCGAAGCGGGCTGACCGCCAGCTGTTCCTGCGTGCCCTGGTCCCGCTCGCGTACGAGCGTGACTGCCGTCTGCTGCACGGTCACGATCATGATGATGACCACCATGAGCCCAGGAATCAGGAAGTCCGACGAGCGCTTTTCGGGGTTGTACCAGGTTCGCACCTGGGCTTGCAGCTGCCCGAACTGCGTCACGTCGAGGCCCTGTCTGTCAGCCCAAGCGAAGAGCATCTTCTGGCCGTAAACCCGGTTGAGAGCGACCGTGTAGGCCTGCCCGATCTGCGCCGAATTGGGCTCGCTGCCATCGATGAGCACGGCGACCTGCGCCTTCTCACCCGAGGCGAGCGCGCGCTCGAACCCGGAGGGGATGACCACGGCGATGCGAGCCAGATTGCGGTCGAACTGCCGGTCGACCGCGGAGAGGTCTGCGACTTCACCCAGCACGTTGAAGAACTCGGAGGACTGGTAGGCCTGCACGTATTGTCGGCTCGCCGGCGTCTTGTCCTGATCGAGTACCACCGTCGGGACGTTCTTCACGTCGAAGCTGATGGCGTAGGCGAACAGCAGCAGCTGCACGATTGGGACGATGAGCACGGCCGCCAGAATGCGCGGATCGCGAATGAGATGCTTGAACTCCTTGCGTGCGATCGCGCCGATGCGAACGGCAGCGGACTTCATCGCGCGTCAGCCTCCTCGGCAAGGAACGCGAACGCGGCTTCCATGTCGACACGCACCGGCTGCACGCCGGTGACGGTCACGTCCGCAGCACGCAGCGTGCCGCGGAGTTCCTCGGCGCCCTCGGTGCCACCGGCCCACAGCACACGGACAACCTCGCCGTAGAGGTGCGCCGAGGCAACGTGCGGCTCGCCTGCGACCGCAGCCAATGCCGCACGAGGCTCGGGAGCCGCGACCTCGAAGAGTGTACCCGGTACAAGCGCCTTGATCTCGGCGGGTGTGCCCTGCTGAAGGATTCGGCCGCCGTCCATGAAGGCGATCTCGGTGCAGCGCTCGGCCTCGTCCATGTACGGCGTGGCCACCAGCACCGTCTTGCCCGCGCGGTGCAGCCCGGCGATGATGCGCCAGAACTCACGGCGAGAGACGGGATCGACGCCCGTGGTGGGTTCGTCGAGCAACAGCAGGTCGGGCTCGTGCATGAGTGTCGTGGCCAGCATCAGCTTCTGCTTCATGCCGCCGGAGAGGAAGCGGGCCTGGCGGCCGGCGAACTCGGCGAGACCCATGCTGGCGAGCAGAGAGACCGCGCGTTCGCGGCGCGCATCGCGCGACACGCCGCGGACGGTCGCGAAGAACGCGAGGTTCTCGGCGATGGTGAGGTCGGGATACATCGAGAAGCGCTGCGACATGTAGCCGATGCGTGGCGTCACCCGCGAGGCTGAGCGGGTGACCGACTCGCCGAAGATCTCTGCGTCGCCGACGGCGGGCGCAAGCACGGTCGCGAGCATGCGGATGAGTGTCGACTTGCCGGCGCCGTCGGGGCCGAGCAACCCGAAGACCGCGCCGCGGGTGACCGCGAGGTCGACGCCGGCGACCGCGACGACGTCTCCGAAGGCGCGCTCCAGCCCGGTCGCGCTGATGGCGAGCGCGGGTTGGGCCGAGGGCGCGACCCCGACGTCGGTTTCGACTGCGATCTCGGCGGCGGCGGTCACTCGAACGTCACGTCCGTGGGCATGCCGGCCTTCAGAGCGCCGCTGGGATCAGTGATGCGCACGCGCACCTCGTAGACGAGCTTGACGCGCTGGTCTTTGGTCTCAACGTTGTTGGGCGTGAACTCGGACTGCGAAGCGATGAACGTCACGGTCCCGCTGTACGTGTTCGTCGTCGAGTCCGTGACGACCTTGACAGCCTGTCCCAGCTTCACGTTGCCGATCTGCGTTTCCGGCACGAACACTCGCACAAACAGGTCGCTGGGGTCAGTCAGCGTGAGTAGCGTCTTGCCCGGACTCGCATTCTGTCCCACGTTCGTGGTGATCGAAACGACCACTCCGTCGTGCGGCGCCGTGACCTTCGCATAGCCGAGCTGGACCTGAGCGAGCTTGACGGCCGCGTTCGCCTGCTCCAGGCGCGCAGCCGCAGCTGCGACGTCTGCGGCCGTGCCGGTGTTCTTGGCCGCGGTGAGCGCGGCCGTCGCCGCGTTCACGCCCTGGACGGCTGAGTCGACCTGTAGCTGCAGCGCGGCGCTGTCGAGTTCGACCAGCACGGCACCGCTCTTTACTGAGTCGCCTTCGCCGGCAGAAAGCGTTGCGATGCGTCCCGCGAGTGCCGAGGCAACCTGGTACTCCTTGGCTTCGACCGCCCCCGTCGCCGTGAGTACGCCGTCCGTCGAAGGCCGCACTGACTTCCACCATAAGTAGCCACCCGTGGCTGCCGCGAGCAGCAATACGATTACGATCGCCGCCGCCGGTGGACGCCTGTGCTTTTCGTTCGCCATCTGCCTCACCCGTTCTCGCTGTCGTTGTTCGGACCTCTGAGTATCCGTGTTCGCTCTAGCCGCTCGGCACAACCGCGATATCGACCGGCGCCCCATAAGGCAGCACAGCCGAGGGAATCGTGATCTCGACAGGCACCGCGCGTGTCAGGTGCACGGCGTCTGTCGCAAAGGAGGTGGGCGGGTAGTCGGCGCGCGAGCCGATGTGCGAGACCGTGCCGGTCACGCTCGCACCCGCTGCCATCCAGTCGCCGCTCACCGTCGCCGAGTCACCCACGCGCACACGGGCCAGCTGGTCGGCCGCAAGCCACGTCGTCACCTTCGCGGGCGCGTCCTCGCGCACCGCAGCGACGGTCGCGCCTGGCGCAAGCAGGTCGCCCACATCGGCGACGCCGACCAGCACACCATCGACGGGAGAGCGCACCACCGAGAGTGAGAGCTGGTACTGCGCCACGAGTACGCCGATCTTCGACGCATCAGAAGCCACGACGGCAATCGCGCGCAGATCGCGCATCTGCGCGCGTGCTGCAACGAGCGCCGCCGAGCCTGCGTCCAGCGTTCCGAGCCCCGCCCGAGCCTGGACGAGGCCGGCGTCCATCTGGGAGATACCGGCTTGCAGCTGCATGATCGCCGCCTGCAGCTGAGCCGCTTGCGGCGGAGCGGGCGAAGTCGGCAGGCTTGCGAGGGCTGCCTGCGTCTGCGCGAGTTGCACGGAGAGTTGAGAACGCGAGGTGGTCAGCTGATCGATCGTGCTTTCGAGCGTCGCGCGTGCAGCATCGAGATCCGCCGCAGAGGATGACGTCTTCTCGATCGCCGAGTCCAGCACTCCCACCTGTGCCGCTGCGACGTTCGCGTTTGCGCTGGCAACGCCGACATTCGCCTCCAGCGAAGCCGAGTCGAACCGGGCGATGATCTGTCCGGCCTTCACATTCGCGCCGGGGTTCGCTTCAATGGAGGCGACCCGCAGGTACGATCCCAAGCCCGTGATTGCCGAGACGGTCGCAATCGCACTGCGCGACACTCCGGCGGTGCCCGCCGAAGCCGATCCGGTCGCACCGCCGCCGGCGAATCCCGCATCGAGATCGGGAACCACGGTGACGAGCGCAGGTACCTGCAGAACCACCACTCCGCTGCTCACGGAGCCTGTGACCGCGATCGTATCGGCCGGGGTACAGCCGCAAAGAGCGGTGCAGACTCCGATGATAGTCAGCGAAATGATGGCGGTGCGAAACCGCACGGGACTCCTCGAGTGACGAATGTGCAGGACAGGTGTCATTCCGATGACAGTATGCCCATACCACAGCGTTGTCGAAAGCCTGGAGCTAACGACAAGGCCCGCGGCGAAATGCCGCGGGCCTTCTTCCGCGCTGCAGCGATAGCTACCGGCGCGACTTGAGCGTTACTCGTGCTAGATCGCCCGGGCGGCGTCGTACCCGGCCTGGATGGCGTACAGGATGTTCTTGTCCTTGCCCGCATTGGCACAGTCGCCCACGAGAGAGACCGTGTACTTGCTCTTGAGGGCATCGGCAAGTGTGGTGTTCGCGAGCATGTCCCAGCACTCCACGACCGTGTCGCACTTCAGAGTCATCTCGACGCCGGCCGTCTTGATGACCACTCCGCCGTCGACGATCTTCTGGACGGTGCTTTCGCTCCAGATCTTGACACCCTTGGCCTGGATGTGCGGCGGGATGTACTGCCTGAAGTGGATGGACTGCTCCTTGTCGACCTTGGCGGCAACGTCTCCGTGAACCATCGTGACCTGCTTGCCCTGGGCAAGCAGGTACATGACGAGGTCGACCGCTTGGGCACCGGCGCCGAGAATGACGACCTTGCTGCCGATCTTGGAGTTGTCGTAGCTGCCGATGTTGATCACGTTCGGAGCCGTGACACTAGACCCGGCGAACTTGGCATCCCGCTTCCCGCCGACCGCAACGATGATCGCATCGGGCTTCACGGTGTCGACGAAGGCGGCGTCGACCTCTTTGCCGGTAACGACGGTGACCTTGTTGAGCGACTGCTGCTTGGTGAGGAAGGCGATGAGGTCTTCGAGGCGCTCGTGGCTACCCTTGAACCCGCTTGCGGTCTTGACCAGGCCGCCGAGGGAGCTGCCCTTCTCGTAGAGGGTGACCTTGTGTCCCTTCTGCGCGGCACGACGGGCGGCCTCCATGCCGCCTGGGCCTCCGCCGATGACCATGACGTTCTTGACGGTCTTCGCTGGGGCCAACACGTAGCCTTCGGGCAGCGCTGAGGTGTAGGCGCGCTGTGTCGCGGCGTTCACACGGCAGAGTTCAGGTTCTTTGGGCGTGATGCCCGCGGTGTGACAGTGCCAGCAGTGCGTGCACGGGGCGACTTCGTCGCGCTTCTTCGCCTGGAGCTTGTTGGGGAGCTCCGGATCCACAGTGAGCGGGCGGTTCAGGAAGACCAAATCGGTGAGGCCGTCGCGAACTGCGTTGTTGATGAGGTCGGGAGCGGTGCGGGGATCCATGGAGCCGGCGCAGCCGACCGGAACCTTGACGGCCTTCCGGATTTTAGCGACAGCAGGAATGAACGCGCCAGAACCGGAGTGCTTCCCGTCCTGGAGCCCCCCAAAGTGGCAGGAGTAGTCAAACATCGTGCCATAGCCGGTCATGCCGTCGGCGCGGAAGCCCGCGTGCATCATGTCACCCCAGACGGCCGATTCGAGGCCGGGGGTGCCGCACCGAAGCTGGATCCAGTCGGCTCCAGCTTTCTCGAGAAGCTTCGCGATTTCCGTCGATTCGTCGACGGTGATGAACTTATCGTTGATACCCAGCTGCGCGTCGTTTTCCTCGAAGACATTGATGAGGCAGGCGACGGTGAAGTCTTTGCCGCAGGCCGCCTTAATCGCCTGGATGATTTCGCACATCCAGCGTGAACGGTTCTCGATGCTCTGTGGGCCGTACTCGTCCTTGCGCTTGTTCAGGCGTCGAGTGAGGAAGGCGTTCATGTCGTCAGATGCCGCGCCTTTGAACTCGACGATATCGAATCCAGCTTTCTTCGCGGCAAGCGCCTGCTGCGCAAAACGGGCCGTGAGTGCCCGGATCTGTTCAACTGTGAGCGAGTCGACTTGCAGTGGGGTGACGGAAGGTCCAAGGCTTCCCGTGCTCATCTGGATTCCTACATAGGCACCGCCCGCATGTACGGCGTCGGACATGACCTTTGCAGCTGCAGTCGCTTCGTCGTATGTCTTGTAGATGGTTCCGGCCAGCCCGTTGAAACCATAAGGGGCCATTACGCCGCCGTCCATCAGCACGACAGCAGCCCCGCCCTTGGCGAAGTTGCTGAAGTAGTCGAGGCTGTTTTGGCTAAGCGGAGGCTTGGACGAATGCGTGTCCGAACCCGCCGCGCTCTTGATGATGCGGTTCTTCAGAGTCAGACTGCCCACCTTGATCGGCGAGAAGATCGCAGCATAGTCCGTGGTGAAGGTGCTGTACGATTCGTCCTGCGGATTGAGGGTGTCAACGAACATGCTCTTTTCGACGGCTTCTTTCGACTCAGCCGACGACGACGCGCCGCAGCCGCTCAACACTGAAGCGGCGGTCACCCCGAGTGCTCCTACGGCAACTCCTTCGATGAAACTACGTCGCGTGAGTCCCTTTCTTCCTATGCTGCTCTCCTCGTTTGTCTTCATGGTCTTCCCTTCATTTGCTGGCCGACAGTTTGCGCCCGAACACTGCAGTGCGTCAGGTACGAGGTGCTGGTCACAAGATAGGGGCAAGTAGAGACCATGGAGAATCAACGATATGTTTGATTTATGGAGGAGCATGCTTTCCTTGTATCGACGATTTGTTCGAGGCGAGGGAAAGGTCTGCTTAATGAGGAGCCCGCGAGATCTCTTGGTTGGCCTGTCCGCCAGAATTAGTCAGATCGATGAATTGATCGCGGTTCGCGACTCCCATTTTCGAATAGATATGATTCACGTGAGTCTTCACGGTGCTTGATGCGATGAACAGTTGCTTGCCAATACGAACGTACGAGCTGCCCTGCAGTAGACAACGTAGGACGTCCACCTCTCTTGGTGTGAGCCTGTATTTTGCGCCTATCGTCATTGACAACTTTTGTGGAATTGCGCGGTCGATGGAACTCCGGTATGAGGTGAATGCACTGATGACAAACAGCAGGAGCAGGTAGGCGAGGATCATGACCACGCCGACCGAATTCCCGTATCCGCGGGGGATCCTCCATTCCAGCAGGTTCCCGGCAAGGTATGACAGCTCCTTCATAGAGAGCACTATGCAGACAAGACGATGCACCTGCATTTTGAACACGCTGTGAGCGGATACCAAAGTCCCGAGAAGGATGATGTTGAACAGAGGTGAAGAGATGAACTGCAGCATCCAGAAGTCGTCACTCACGTTGCTTCCAGCGTTGACGCTCACGAGGAGCAGCACAATGCCAAATGCGCTGCTCACAGAATAGATGGCATTGAGATACCCCGGCTGCTTTCCACGTGTCCACGTCAAAATGACGATGATGGCCGCGAGTATGGCCGCTGCTAACACAACTGCGGAGAGCCCTGCCGGCGATCCAAAGGCGTCGTTGGGTTCCGACACTCCAATCACGAACCATGCCACCGCGATAGCGCTCGACGCGCGCCACACATAACCAAACACTTCCCGCTTGTGCGGGCTTGCCGCGGCAATCGTATCGCCGGTCTTTGGCACCTGCTGCTCGAATTTGTGCAGACAAATCAAGGAGATGGTCAACATGGCCATTCTTAGGCAGAAACATATGACAGTTCCCGAGGGGGACGAAGCCAACAACAGAATGGGAAGAGTTGAGAGCGTTGCGCTCAGTCCGATGGATGCTGCTATGCCCAGAAGGGCCAGGGCAGGATGCATGCGCTCGAAGACTGCAGCCCACAAGCAGTAGTAGATGGCAAAGCCGGCACCAGCGCAGACTGCGGAGACGATGACGGTCAGATCCACGGAGATCGACAGGGAAGCAAGCGCGTCTGCAAACGAGATTACGACCATCTGAAGGATGAAGCCAGCAAAGAGAAGGATTGTGGCCACGAACGAGAAAAGGCGTCTGGCTTTGATCTCGATAAGTGCTAGTAGTGCCAGCCAAGCAACACAGGACGCGAGGGAAAAGCAGACGCGGTATTCCCATGAGGCAACATCAGCGAAGGCGCTGTAGGCGCGGTTGAAAGGCACAGATATGATGAGAAAGCCCAGTGACCACAAAGGGAACTTCTTCACCATATCATCCTTTCCAAGTAGGGATTCCCTGCTTTTCTAACCACAAACAAACGATAACACGACGGTCTTCATGCTACCTCCATCCCGTGCCCTCTCTCTTTTCGCTATACTCTGTAGTTCGCGACACTCCCCGATCAGCAAAGGACGGGTCTTTTCATGGCCGGCATCGTGCTCGTCGGCGCCCAGTGGGGCGACGAAGGCAAGGGTAAAATCACCGACCTGCTCGCAGACGACATGGATTTCGTCGTTCGCTTTCAGGGCGGAAACAACGCAGGACACACCATCATCCACGGCGGGCGTACGCTCAAGTTGCACCTCATCCCGTCGGGGATCATGTATCCGCACATCACGCCGGTCATCGGCAACGGCGTCGTTATCGACCCGAAGGTCCTCCTCGAGGAGATCGACACCCTCGAAGCCGATGGCCTGTCGACCCGCAAGCTCCTCATCAGCGGCAGCGCGCACCTCATCATGCCGTACCACCGCGACCTTGACGGCGCGAGTGAGCACCGTCTCGGCAGCAACGAGATCGGTACCACGCGCCGCGGCATCGGTCCCGCGTACATGGACAAGGCCTCGCGTCTTGGCATTCGCGTTCAAGACCTCACCGACGCGCACATCTTCCGCAAGAAGGTCGAAGCCGCCCTTTCCGAGAAGAACGACATCCTCGAGAAGATTTACGGCCTGCCCACCTACACCGCCGACGAGATCGTCGAGGAGTATCTCGGCTATGCCGAGCGGATCAAGCCGCACATCGCCGACACCTCACTCGTCGTCAACAAGGCGCTCGACGCCGACCAGTGGGTCTTCTTCGAGGGCGCGCAAGGCACGCTGCTCGACATTGACCACGGCACCTACCCGTTCGTGACCTCGTCCTCGCCAACGGCGGGTGGCGCATGCACAGGCGCGGGCGTGGGCCCTCGGCGAATCGACCGCATCCTCGGCATCGCGAAGGCCTATATCACGCGCGTCGGCAGCGGCCCGTTCCCGACGGAGCTCGACGACGAGACCGGCGAGCTGCTCCAGCGCGTCGGCGGCGAATTTGGGACTACCACCGGGCGCAAGCGTCGGTGCGGATGGTATGACGCGGTCATCGTCCGTTACGCGGTGCAGGTCAACGGCCTCACCGACCTCGTGCTCACCAAACTCGATGTTCTCTCGGCGGTCGACACGATCAAGGTGTGCGTCGCCTACGAGTACGAAGGTGTGCGCTACAAGAGCGTGCCGAGCCACCAGACGGCGTTTCATCACGCTAAGCCGATATACGAGGAGCTTCCCGGGTGGGGCGTCGACATCTCCGGGTGCCGCACGTTTGAAGAGCTTCCCAAGGAAGCGCGCGACTACGTGGGCTTCCTCGAGGATCTCGCCGAGGTGCCCGTTTCGATGATTGCGGTGGGTCCCAGCCGGGAGCAGACAATCTTCAGGCGTTGGGAATCCCGACCTTAGATACGGCTTTTCGTGACCATACCGTTGAGCGCGGTCGGTACAAAAGGCGAGTAGAATAATAGGGCGAATTTTTATGAAACAAGCATAGGGAGATACTTTGTCGAACCCGACTGACAATAAGCCTAGGCCGATAGGCAGCGGCCGCAATTTTGGACACATGCTACCGGGCATCCTTTCTTGGGCCATGGTGGCACTAGCCATTGCCGGAACGATCTTCTTTCCTCAGGCGTGGCTGGCGATAGCGACGGCGTTCTTCGCCTACTTCATCTGCCGCTCAACGGTGACCGCGGTCTTCGCTCTCATCGGCGAGAACAAGATCAAACAGTGGCAGCGGCGTGACTGGACGTTTGGCGAGGACGCCAAGGGACCTCACGGATTTGCGCCTTCTGAGGTGCGCCACGTCGTCATCGTTCCCAACTATAAGGAACCTGACGATATCCTTCGCCGGACTCTGGATGCACTCGCGGGTCAGCATCGTGCGAACGAGCGCATGATTGTGGTGCTCGGCATGGAAGAGCGTGAGCCCGGCGCTCAGGAGAAGGGCAACATGCTCGCCGCCGAGTACGCCGGGCGGTTCATGCACACGCTCGTCACCGTGCATCCCGGAGGCATCATCGGAGAAGAGCCGGGCAAGTCGTCCAACGAAGCATGGGCGGCGAAGCTAGCCCGCGTCGAACTTGATCGCATCGGCGTGGATCCCGAGTTGACCACCATCACCAGCTGTGACGCGGACTCGGTCATCGACACCAAGTACTTCTCGGCAGTCGCGAAGTCGTTTGCCGCACATGAGCGCCGCCACCTAAGCTTCTGGCAAGCGCCGCTTCTCTACTACAACAACATCTGGGACGTTCCCGCACCGATCCGCGTGACTACATGGCTTTCGCACGCCGTGCAGATCTCCGATCTCGCCATGCCGTTCTTCCACCCGCTGCCTATCTCGACTTACACGCTGTCACTTCAGCTCGCCGAGCGATGCGGCTGGTGGGACCCCGCCATCATCCCGGAAGACTGGCACGAGTACCTCAACTGCCTCTTCGAGACCGGCGAAGAGATCACCACCGAGTCGATCTTCCTGCCGACAATGGCCGACGCCACGGACGGCGACGGGTGGCTGCAGGCTCTGACCAACCGGTTCCACCAGGTCAAGCGGCACTCTTGGGGTGCCGAGGACGTCGGCTACATTGTGGGCCAGTTCGCCGAGCGTGCCGACGCGGTGCGCAAGTCGACCCTGATGCGCTTTGTTCAAGTGCTCGCGGATCACGTCCTGCGCGTGGGCGCCTTCTTCTTCCTCATAAGCATCTACATCCTGACGTTTTACTATACGAGGATCCCGTGGTACAGCATCGACTTCCATGCAGCGATCCTGCAGAACCTGCGCGTCTTGCGCGTCCTGTTCGTCATAGGCGCAGTTGTCATGATCGCGATGGTTGCGTTCGAGTTGTGGCGCTGTCCTCCGCCCAAGCGGGTCTCAAGAGTGAAGCTGGTCATCGAGTTGCTGCTGCTGTGGTTCGCGCTTCCGATTTTCGGCTTCTACCTCGGTGCTCTGCCAGCGCTTTCCGCTCAGACCAGGCTGATGTTGGGTGTTCCGCTGGGTTACCGGCTGACGCCAAAGCGTTTCGTGGAAGCTGCTCCCGTCAAGCTTGCAGGGACGTCGAACTCTGAGAGCTAGGCGGGGCTTTCCGAAGCGACGGGGAGCGCCGTGCCACTCACGCTGACAGTCATAGTTCCGGCGCTCAATGAAGCCCAACGGCTTCCCAAGCTGCTGGATCAGCTTAGCTCTCAGACGCAGCCGCCCGATCAGGTGGTAGTTGCCGATGCAGGCTCGACGGATGGCACACGCGAGGTTGCGACCGCAGCCGGGGCATGTGTGGTAGACGGCGGGATGCCCGCTGTCGGCCGCAACGCGGGGGCCCGCGTTGCCACTGGCGATCTGCTGCTCTTTCTCGACGCCGATGTTGAGATCAATCCAAACTTCATCTCGGACGCCGTGGCTGAGTTCGAGAGCCGCAGCCTGTCCGCCGCAACGGTTCATATGAGTTCCATGGAGGCCGGAGCCCGCAACGAATTCGCCTGTGAGGTCGTCAACTTCTACATGGACTTGATGCAGTACGTCGCACCGCACGCTCCCGGCTTCTGCATCTTGGCGCCGCGAGCGGTCCATGAGGCCATCGGCGGATTCGACGAAGAGGTCGTTCTCGCCGAGGACCACGATTATGTGCAACGTGCCGCCGAGCACGGCAAATTCCGCGTGCTGCAGTCCGTACGGGCAAGCACGTCGATGCGTCGCATCGACAAGGAAGGCTTCGTCCGTCTCGCATTCATGTATCTCTACTGTGAACTTCACGTAGTCACGGGCCGCAAGATCTACGAACTTCCGTTTGACTACGAGTTTGGCTCCTTTGAGCCTGGCGAGAGGACGACGGCGTTACACGCACTTGGTGCACTGCGAACGAAACTGGGCACCGCCACTGAGGCGCTGGCTACGCTCTCGGTCGCCACACTCGAAGAGCTGCGCGTTCTTGGCGAGCGAGGTTTCGGGGCGGACCCGGCCGAGCACTCTCTCGAGAAGCTTTCCACCGAGGACGTCGGATCGCTCGAGCATTACCTTGCGGTGCGCATCAGGCTCGTTCGCCGAGGCAGCTCAAGGGCGCTTCGCGAGATGCGCAGCGCTGCCAGCAGCGTGTGGAGCGAAGTCAGACGGATCGTCGAGTAGCGAAATCGTCATCCGGGGCGGGTTGCCTCGGCACAGGTTTCGAATGCATACTCGCTGACGGACCAGATTCGAGCCACTCGAAAGGAACGTTTATGCCCGCAATCGCAAGCGTGATCATCACTGCGGCGCTGGTGTTTTATACCATTGGCGTGTGGAGCGAACGAATTCAGGGCAGGTTGAAGCAGTGGCACCTGCTCTTCTTCTACTTGGGGTTGGTCTGCGATACATGGGGTACCGGAATCATGTTCAAGTTCGTCGGTGGCATGCAGCTTGATGTGCACGGGATATCGGGACTGTTGGCCATCGTCCTGATGTTCGTCCATGCCATCTGGGCGAGCGTCGTCTTGTTGAGGAAAGACGAGCGTTGGATCACCAACTTCCACACGTTCAGCATCGTCGTCTGGCTCATCTGGCTGGTTCCGTACTTCAGCCCGATGTTCGTTGCAATCGGACAGTAGCGGGCATGCCGGTTTTGGGTACATACAGCTAGCCGCGAACACAAGGGGCAGACGCGAAATGAGGACATGGAGCCAGCAGACTGTCGCCGCAAATGCCCGAATAAGTGAGGGTTTAGTCGAAAGAGGCCCGCAATATCGCCTATTTTCGAATTCCGGATGGTATTATGTCTCACTAGATAGCCACGCTCAGAGAAGGAGAGTCCCGAAACATGTCTGACGATGTGAAGGGCCCGGCAGCCGAAGTCGTCGAGGCCAAGCCGGCCAAGAAGAAGCGCAAGACCCTGTGGATCGTGCTGGCCGTAGTGCTTGTCGTCCTCGTTGCCGCTGGCATTGCAGGTTGGAAATGGCACGAGTCGCCGAAGTTCTGCTCGACTGTTTGCCACAAGGTCATGGCACCGTATGTCGACTCATACTACAACTCGAACTTCTTGGTTCGCATTCACGCCGAGAGTGACGTGACGTGTCTTGACTGCCACGAGCCCACGATCTCCGAGCAGGTCACAGAGGTCATCTCGTATGTGAGCGGCAACTACAAGACCCCGCTTGTCCAGCGCAAGTACAGCGATGATATGTGCCTGAAGTGCCACATCTCGATGACTGAGCTGGCGAAGAACACGAGCGAGCTCGATCGCAACCCGCATGAGGATCCCCACCAGGATGACAAGTGCTCCACATGCCATAAGTCGCACGCCGCACAGGTGGACTACTGCGGGAAGTGCCACGACAATGGAGGCCAGGAAATGGTCACCTACCCGTGGACCCCGAACGGCAAGACCACCAAGTAGTACAGCTCGACTACTGGAATAGACAACCCCTGCGGATCTTAACGATTCGCGGGGGTTGTTTCTTGTCGCGCCAAGCGTTGCTTTAGAGCGCCCGCACCGCTTTACGCCGCTGCGCCGTCTTTGCTGCCTGGCGCAGGCGTGCGGCGTCGGCACTCGGCAAGTCGGAGGTGAGAAGCTCGCCTCCGCAGGTCGCCAGCGCGGCGAGAACATGTTCATCATGCCCGCCGTCGAGCAGGACGAACAACGCCGAGGAGTTCGCTGGTAGCTTCGCCGAGGCCGCGCGCACGAAGTCGTCGGCGATGCCGAAGTCGCGGTTGCGGCCAATCCCGGCACCGATCAGCGCTCCGGCTACTGCGAGGCCCAACGTCATGGCCAAGATGGATAGTGCCGCGTCTATGCCGGAGATCCAGGTGCCGAGAACGCCCGCGACCATACCGAAGAGCGCTCCGTAGATAGCGCCCTCGCTGATCAACCGAGTGGTCTGCGTCAGATGGGCCCTACCTCGGTCATTGGTGGTAACGACGACAACATCCTCGAGGTCCGAGGAATCGGCGATTGGCAGATCCTCCAAGTGGAGCGCCGCCTGTGTTGCGCGGTTCGGATCGCCCGGATAGGACATGGCTACGAGAGTTGCCATCGGATGTCTCCTCCTGCGGTGCTGCGCGGTTCGTACTATGTATGTGTCCGAGTTGCGGGGGGATCTCACGCATGAGGTTCGCATCCGGGGATGTTCCGCTACAATCCGAAGGAAATGCTGGCGGCGGCGTTCACTGCCCGGATCAGTCGAAAGACCCACAGGAGATTTCATGCGCATCCTCGTCATTGGCTCGGGTGGCCGAGAGCACGCCATCGTTCACTCGCTCGCGGCATCGCCGCTGGTGGAGGCGATCTTCGCCGCGCCGGGTAACGGCGGCACCGCCGGTGAGCGCGCGACCACCAACGTGGCGCTCGACACGAGCGACACCGAGGCGGTCGTCGCCTTCGCCGCCGAGAACACCATCGGCCTCGCAGTCATCGGCCCCGAGGTTCCGTTGGTCGCGGGGCTCGCCGATGCCCTTCGTGCGGCTGGCGTACCCACTGTGGGTCCTGGCTCGGACGGCGCTGCAATCGAGGGAAGCAAGGCGTTCGCGCACGATCTCATGGAGCGCGCCGGTATCCCGACCGCCGCGTCGCGCGCATTCACAAACCGCGCGGAAGCGCTCGCGTACCTCGCCGCAACCGGCGCGCCCTGCGTCGTGAAGGCCGACGGCCTCGCCGCGGGCAAGGGCGTCACGGTTGCCATGGCGATCGAGGACGCGGTCGCTGCGGTCGAGGAGTGCTTCAGTGGCCGCTTCGGCGAGGCAGGATCGACCGTCGTGATCGAGGAGTACCTCGAAGGCCCCGAGGTCTCACTGCTGGCGTTTGTCGACGGGACCACCGTACTGCCGATGGCTCCGGCGCAGGACCACAAACGCGTCGGCGACGGCGACACCGGCCCCAACACCGGCGGCATGGGCGTCTACTCGCCGGTCCCGGTCGCGACCCCGGCCGTCGAAGCTGAGTTGATCACCATCCTCGAGCGGACCGCTGTTGCGCTCGCTGACGCCGGCATCACCTACCGCGGCATCCTCTACGGCGGCTTCATGCTCACCGCCGAGGGTCCCAAGGTTCTCGAGTTCAACGCACGCTTCGGCGACCCCGAGACGCAGGTGCTCCTGCCGCGCCTCAAGACCGACCTCGCCGAGGTGCTGATGGCGCTCGCACGCGGAGAGCTTGTGTCGCTCGGCGAGCTGGAGTGGAGCGACGTCGCCGCCGTCTCCGTCGTGATCGCGAGCGGCGGATACCCCGGCGACTACGCCACCGGCAAGCCCATCAGCGGCATCGCCGAGGCAGCCGCGATCCCCGGCGTCTTCGTTTACCACGCCGGCACCAAGCTCGCCGAGGACGGCACTGTGCTCACAGCCGGCGGCCGCGTGCTCAACGTCACCGCGCTCGGCCCGAATTTCGCTACGGCCATCGAGACCGCCTACCGAGTTGTCGGTCTTATCGGCTTCGACGGCGCTTTCTACCGACACGACATCGCGCGCCGGGCACTCGCCGTCACGCGCTAGGGGAGTACACATGCTCGCGGAACGCCTGCTCACTCCCGTCATGCGACAGATGAACAGCCGGTACCTGAACCTTGAGCCGGCCGGGATTGACGCGCTGCCCGCGCCCGTGCCGGGGCGGCCGTACCTGCTCTACGTGCACGTGCCGTTCTGCGAGCGGCTCTGCCCGTACTGCTCGTTCAACCGCTTCCCGTACAACAAGGAGACGGCTGACCGCTACTTCGCGAACCTGCGCGAAGAGATGCGCATGGTCGCCGATCTGGGCTACGACTTCCCCGCGCTCTACATCGGCGGGGGGACTCCGACGATCGACCTCGGCCAGCTCGTCGAGACAATCGACCTCGCCAAGTCGCTCTTCTCGATCCGCGAAGTCTCCTCCGAGACCAACCCCAACCACCTCTACCCGCGCTGGGTCGACGTGCTCGCCGACAAGGTCGACCGCCTGAGCGTCGGCGTCCAGTCGCTTGACGACGGACTGCTGCGCCAGATGGACCGCTACGACAAGTACGGCTCGGCCAGCGAGATTCTCGAGCGCCTGCAGTCGATCGAAGGCCGCTTCCACTCGCTCAACATGGACATGATCTTCAACTTCCCGAGCCAGACCGCCGAGAAGCTCGCCCGCGACATCGAGCTGGTCAAGGCCACCGGCGCCAACCAGGTGACGTTCTACCCGCTCATGGCGTCGCCGGCTGTCCGCGATTCGCTGAAGCGCACACTCGGCAAGGTCGACTACGCCCGCGAGGCGCGGTTTTACCGCCAGATCGCCGAGGGCCTCGCGGACCGCTTTTCGCCCGCGAGCGCGTGGACGTTCTCGCGCACCGGCGGCGGAATGATCGACGAGTACATCGTCGACTACGAGGACTACGTCGGCATCGGCAGCGGCGCCTTCAGCTTCCTCGACGGCAGCCTCTACGTGGACACGTTCTCGCTTGCGACCTACGACGAGCGCATCCGCGCGCGCAAGACGCCCGCGCTGCAGAAGCGCACCTTCGCCCGCACCGACCGCATGCGCTACCGCTTCCTGATGGAACTCTTCGGCCTCTCGCTCGACAAGCGCAAGTTCGCCGAGGACTTCGGGATCTCGATCGACCGCGCTCTGCCTGTTGAGATGCTGTTCATGCGCGCCGCCGGCGCCTTCGCGACCGAGACCGCCGAAGAGATCAAGCTCTCGGCTACGGGACGCTACCTGCTTGTCGCGATGATGCGCGAGTTCTTCGTCGGCGTGAACAACCTGCGAGATCAGGCGCGTGCCGCACTGTCGACTTCGGGGCGGGAGCTGCTGTTTGGCGACGGGTGCAATGCGCTGCGTGTGACATGATCGGCCCCCGTTCATGACGCCAGCTTGTTCCTGAGCCTCTTAGGTTGACTGCTGCACCCCCAAAGTTGGACTTGGAAATGGACCCAAGCCTGACTTTGTGAGGTGCAGTTCTTCTTTATAAACCCGTCAAGCGGTCACTACCAAAGCAGTGATTTCTAAAACGGTAAGCCGGGTCACTATCGTTACAGAATTCCAAATCACCTTCTTCGGGATGCTGTAGCAGTATCCAATATCCGTATTTGTAGTACAGGAAGAAGGGCTCATATGCTGGGACGGCGTTGCTATCGCTATTCGCGGGGCCCAGCGGCAGGCGATTACATCACGGGATTCAATACGATGAATGGGAGAGAGATATGAGTAATCGCGAGGTTTCAAGGCGCGACTTCCTAACCGGTGCCGCAGTTGTCACTGCTGGCGTAGCGGCCACCAGTCTTATCGGGTGCAGCAAGAAGACCGCAGCCGCGTATCTGCCCGAGAAATGGGACGGCGAGGCGGATATCGTGGTCGTTGGAACTGGCGGGGCCGGCCTTGCGGCGGCCATTACGGCCCAGAAAGAAAATCTGGGGAGTGTCCTCGTGCTTGAGGCTGCGCCAAAGGGCCAAGAGGGTGGCAACACTCGCGTCTGTTCGCAGATCATGTTCATGCCGACACCGCTCGAAGCCGCTATTACCTATCAGACGAACCTCAATGGCGCTTACGTAGTTGAGCCGGAACTGATCAAGACCTGGGCGACTAACATTGGCGAGAACCTGACTTGGATGAAGGGTGTCGGCATCGAACTGACAGAAGTCCCCATTCTGAACCCGGAGTTCCCAGATGTTGCAGGAGGAAAAGAGTCGGCACACTGTTACTGCCTAGGTGGCCTGACGGGTATCGGAAACTCCGTGATCTGGAACGCCATGAAAAAGGCGTTCGACGATGCCGGTGCCACGATCACCTATGACAGCCGTGTGACCAAACTCATCTTCGATCCAACGACCAAAGAGGTTTTCGGTGTCGGGACGAAGGACGGTAGGAACTTCAAGGCCAAGAAGGGTGTCGTTCTCGCCTGCGGTGGTTTCGAGAACGATCGGGAACTCAAGAACACCTATTATGCGGTCGGCTTCCCCGAGATAGGGTTCTTTGGGTCGCCATATAACCGTGGCGACGGTATTCGGATGGCGGAGGCGATTGGCGCGCAACTCTGGCACATGAACAACTTCGCTGGGCCCTATTTTGGACCGCGGTTTGTGACGGACAAGCAACTGCCCGCCGAGATGGCGGGTTCGCCGCTGTTGTCCTATGCACCACTGGGTTTCGGCACGAACCATGACTACATCTTCGTGGGACTCGACGGCAGGCGCTACATCAATGAGGACACAGTCACGCTGGCGCGCCACGGCAAGGTCTGGGCCGGCGGCACTTATGTGATGCAGCGTACGCCTACTCCGGCATGGGCAATCGTCGGTCAGAAGTCCTTCACCGCTGGTGCGCCCGTCTCGGCTTTGTGGGCCGGAAACGGTTGGGCTAACACCATGAAATTGAACCCCTCTGCCGACAATGCGGGCTATCTGGCAAATGGAACCATCGTCAAGTGCAATACCATCGCAGATATCGCCACGGCAACCAAGATACCTGTGGCGCGACTGACCGAAACCTTAACGAACTACAACAAGTACGTCGCCGCGCAGTCCGATCCCGAATTCCATCGTGGCGAACCCGTGTATCTCTATGGGGTTTCCCCCCTCGATACCCCGACACCAAAACCGGCGGTTGCGGCTTTTGCCCTCGAGCCGATCACCGCGCCATACTACGTGCACCTATACTACGGCGGGATACTCAACAGCCAGGGCGGTCCGAAGCGCGATACCAGCGGCGGAGTGGTCGGCCTTGATGGCAACTCCATCCCGCGTCTGTACGGGTCAGGCGAGCTCGGCACTGAGTATTCGTACAACTACAACGGTGGCGGCAACATAAGTGCAGCCATATCCTCAGGTCGTCTTGCTGCCCGTTCCGTCGGCAAGCTAACAGCTTGGGATGCCAAGAAATAGGTGAGACGAAGACGGGCAATCGCGGGGCAAATGGGAACAAGATAGCTTGACCCGATCGCCCACACTCTCCCACCGACCGCGATACGGTCGGTGGGAGAGTGTATCTTGCTAGCGACGAGCCCCAGCATGAGAACAGTCTGCGTGAAGCCCTTCAAGAATTCGTTTCGCAGATTGCCTTTAAACGACTGGATGGGGTCATCTCCCAATGAGTGCCCGGTCCGCTTAACACGGCGACATGAAAACGAATCGCCTACTACAGGTGAGGATAACAAGACATATAGAAAGAAAGAGAGAGATCGTGGAGAATACAAGATCTACCAAGACACGAAGCCGAGCCGCTTTGTTTCTGGCGTTGCTCGCGATCCTTGTCGCAGCATGCCTCCTTTACGGTTGCGGCAGTAGCAAGCCGGAAAGCACCGGGGATACCGAGACGACGCCGGCCGCCTTTACCTGGAGCCCCACATCCAAATGCGCGACGTGTCATACAGCAGAAGAGAAGTCGGTCAAGGACACCACGATGCTTGCGGCGACGCATGCAAGTGCCAAAGTCGAATGTATGAGCTGTCACACCGACGCGGTCGCGCTCAAGAGTGCCCATGAGGATGTGACGCTGGAAACTAAGGTTCCCACGGATCTGAAGCTGACGAAAACGACGGTAAACGACAAGACCTGTCTGTCTTCTGCTTGTCATAACACGACTCTTGCGGAGTTGGCAAAGAAGACAGCCGCTTCCACTGTACTCACTGACCTAAAAGGAACGACGGTCAATCCGCACTTGGCTCCCACACTAACCAAGGCGCATGTCGACGCGAAGATAACGTGTACAAATTGTCACAGCATGCATGCGAAATCGGATCCGATGGCCGCCTGCCTAAGCTGCCATCATGCGAAGGTCTTCCAGTGCCATACATGTCATGAGTGAGTGACAGGATCTTGAGGCGAGTTTATGTGGATCTGAGAGACATCTCAGATCCACATAAAGAACGCCAAGGACCACCCGTGTTCTTCTTGAGCGGTTCAGAACCTAGTACAACACAGAGCACCTGCATAGTTCGCTTGGCTATATGACGCCGGTCGAATAAGCGGCCGCATACCCTGCGGGCGCGGCGTGATCAAGTCCGCTACGATGATCGTGAAACTGGAAACCCTAACACTCCAGCTGGTCCCAGAGCTGGGTGCTGCCCAACCGAGCCGGGCGGTGCACTTCCGATCTTCCACGTCGCGCGGCGAACTCACAAATTGTCGCTTGCGTAAGCGGGCGAGGCAGAGCAGTGTGAGTCTTGTTGTCCTATTGGCAAGTCGTCGGGAGTCTCTACTGCCAAGGAGCAGACAGGGGTCCATCCATGCAAGAGACCAAGCAATCTCACTTTCGGCACTACCTTGTTGTTGCCGCCGGAATATCGGTAGCGTTTGTCACTGCGCTGGTGTTCAACTGCGCCGGCATCTTCTTCCCGCCGGTGCTGAAGTCACTGAAGATAGGCCTCACGTCGTTCGCACTATACTTGACGATACTCTTTCTCGTATTGGCCGCAGTATTGCCATTCTGGGGAAAGCTGATGGCCAAGACAGATGTCAGAGTCCTGGGCACCGTGGCAACACTGGTGGTGGGCGCCGGCTTCTTCATCATGAGTATCGCCAAGTCCGTCTACTATTTCTATGCCGCCGGCGTTGTGCTCGGCTTGGTGATGCCATTCTTCGTCTACCTCTTCATACCGACGATGATCAACCGCTGGTTCAAAGAGCGCGTGGGATTCTTCATGGGCCTCTGCCTCGCGTTCACCGGCATCGCCGCAGTCATCTTCAACCCGATTGGGGCCTGGCTGATCACCAACTACGGATGGCAGACCAGTTACCGGGTCTTTGGCATCGTCTGTGTCGTACTGTGTCTGCCCTTCATGCTGTTCGCGGTCAGGACCTCTCCGAGTGACTTGGGGCTGCTGCGATACGGCGACATGGGTGAGGCGAGCGGCGCAGGGACTGCTAGGCCAGCTGCCACCGGCGTCTCGGCCTCAACTGCGATGAAGTCATGGGCCTTCTACTTGATGGCGCTCTTCGCTGTCGGCCTGGGCCTCATGACCGGCATTTACCAGCTCCTGCCGGCCTATATCGCCAAGCTTCCGCTGGCCGCAGCGGCAGTGACACTCGGCGCTGCACTCTCGTCGGCCGCGATGCTCGGCCAAGCCCTCGGGAAGATCGGCCTAGGCATTGTCAACGACAAGAGCATTCCGCTGGCACTGATTCTTGCGAGCGTCTGCGGCGCGCTTGGTCTGCTCGGCATGTGGCTCATACTAACGTCCGTCGCGATCATTCTGGTCTCCGGGTTCCTGTTTGGGATCTTCTTCGCCTGTGCACTCGTCCAGGTCCCCCTCATGGCTCGCTCGATTTTCGGGACCCGTGAATTCAGCCAGATCTACAGCCGCATCTCCACGGTTCAAACGTTCATCGGCGCGTTCGGTGTGACCATCTGGAGCATGATCATGACATCACTCGGAAGTGCCGGTCTGTTTGTTGGAGGAATTGCTCTCGCGGTGCTCATCCTGCTGGCCGGCCTCGCCTCCCTAAGGACCGGAACGTCGCTGAAGCATACTGCAGCCACCGAGGCGGAAGCCGCGGGGTAGCAGCAAAGGAATGTTTGCACAAGCTGCGGCAGAGAGCCCACTTCGGCTACTCGGGGCAAAACAGCCCAGTCCAGATTTGGAATAGAAGTCGCTTTTTATCTAGTCTCAGCGAACCTAAGATCCTGAGCAGAAGGAGACGCTGCTACGCGACCTTACGCGGTCGAGTTCATCGGATAACTTGACGCTTGTAAAGCTAGGTACAACAGCGGAGAATCCGGAACATGACGCAGACGTGATCACGCTCCAAAGAAATGTGGGACGGGACCAAAAGGGTTGCAGCAACTTCTGCCATTCAGGGCGGTGCATAGCCATTTTGCGGTTAATTCGTGAGTGCATAGGTACCATAACGTATGGACATGTGTCTTCTAGCTGCCACTAGGAACGAGATGCCCAATGAACATTGATTCGATCCGGGAATTCGTCGTCTTCGCAAAATATCTGAATTTCAGTCGTGCGGCAAAGGAGATTCATATCTCGCAACCCGCCATGAGTAACCACATCGCCGCCATGGAAAACGAACTGGGCGTGGAACTCGTTGACCGTCACGAAGATATACGTATCACAACAGCAGGCAGGCTCTTTCTGTCGCATGCTCAGCAGGTTCTGGACTCCTACGACGAGGCAGTCGCTAGCTGCCAATCCATTAAGAATGGCTTGAGCGGTAAAGTAATTGTCAGAGAGCCCTACTCGCCTGGTAAGGCCGGAGCGATCATCGCGAAGATCGTAAGTGATTTCTGCAAGGAGTACCCGCTTATCGATGTGGTCATGAAGAGTGATTGCCAAGAATTCGTATTGGATGAAATATCAAAAGGTAGAATTGATTGCGGGCTCTTCTTCAACTTCCGTCCGGAGTTGGTTGCTTCCGATGGGAGCCATGTCGATTCAGTCCCTATCTGCAACGATTCGTTCTGTGTGTGGGTGCATAGGAAGCACCCGCTCGCCACGAAGGCGTCGCTCCTCGTGAAAGATCTGGCTGGTTACCCCTTGCTCATCGCCAGGGGTGCCCGTTTCCAGGACCTGGAGTTCTCGATGAAACGGTTCGCGGCAGATCACGGAATTCCCTTCACTCCCGATTACAGGGACGCGGACTCGATCCGAAATTTATTTCTATTCGAGTCAGACGAGCAAGCCGTATTCCTGGTTGGGACTCAGGCTAGTCTAGTGCTGGAGATAGCAGTGCGTGAGGACATGGTCCTAAGGTCGTTCGACGAGAATGCGTCCGTCATAGGCTCACTAGTCTATTCCGCGGATAATGATGATCCTGCATTCAAGCTCTTCATCGACTATGTGGAGAGAAACTTCGCGATCGAAGCTGAAGGTTAAACACAGCTAGGTGTTCGACTCTCGGAAATGACCGCTGTGAGCGAACGCATCCGTCAGGCTACCGCCCGCGAGGTCTATGGTTCTCGATGAGCGTCTTGAGGTCCGGACATGCGCGGAAGACGAACGCTTTATCGTTCTGCTCCTTGCGGAAGAATCCGTGATCCACGAGGCCCAACAGGTCGGCCCGCGCCGTGGCGTATGCGATTTGGTGCATCGCGCGATGAGTTCCGATCTTGAACTCCCGGTCGGGTGTCCGAAGCGCCTGATTCAGGATCGTGCGCTGGCGGGGGTTGATCGTCGGATCGCAACTCAGCATCTTGTGCAGATGATCGTCCCGCGCCTGCATGGTTGCGATTGTCCGTTCGAGTACTGCGACTTCCTTGAGCATCAGCTGTAGCAGGACCGCTATGTGCAGGGTCAAATCTTCCGATGAATCACAATCGAGACGCGCATCTTCGAAACTGCACAAGACCGAGGGCGGGCGAATGAGCCCGTCCTCCCAATCAAGGGTCGCCTTGGACAGCGGAAGGTACTGAAGCACCGGATAGCCTCGTTTGATCAGGTAGAGCCTTGTGACGATGCTCTCGACCATGGAGTTCCAGTAGGCAAAGGGCTGGAAGTCCCAGAATGAATACTGGATGCACATCGCAGTCACGACGGAGTGTTGGGCCGGATCACCGGCAGTCCCGTTGGCGAGTGAGCAGATGTAATCGAGTATTTCTGCAGGTCCGTGCTCGAATGGCTTCACGATAGGCAGGGGTCGCGGCTTGCACGTCGTCGCCTCATCGGAGACGCCCTCAGTCAACCGTGAGTGCAGTTCTCGGATCAGGTCGGGCGTAAACTCCCTGCCCGCGTATTGCTCCAGGTCGCAGAGGGCCTGATGGTTGTTGAGAATGAGCTGCTCGCCACAGCTGCTCGGGCTTCGTTCGCCGCGAAGGACCTCGCGGGCACTCTCATAGTCGACATCGAGTCCGTCGCGCCGGGCCGAAGCGATTGCCTCCTCGATCATCGACTGGATGACGAAGTGCTTGCCTGCTCTCTCTGCGATCGCGAGGTGCAGCTGGGAGTCGGCACCACAGTGTCCTTCGATCTGATGCAGGCAGATCACGCTTGAGTGAGGCAGCATGTACCACGCTGGAACACGTCGGCTATCTTTGTAGGAGGGGACCGCGAAGTAGATTGCTGTCTGCCTACGGATTGTGTTGAGGATGGCCCATGCCTCCTCGTGACTCAGTCCTGCCGGGGTCTCCATGCGCAGGAAGTCCTCCCACAGGATCGGCGTACGGCTTGCGCGATAGCGAAGCTGCACGAAGTTCTCATCGTTCAACAGCGACAGGATCTGATCGACGGTCTTCCGTGTGGACACTGTGCTCTCCTTGTGACCGGCTGCTGGCTGAAGTATCGCGATATCAACAATTGATAGGTAATAGCATGTCACGGCTCTTTGAAGGCAGCAATAGACCTATCAAATATTGCGATATTGACCCAAAAATCGAGTGAGCAGACCATTATTGCGGGTTAGCGCTCGAAGGGCGAACCTGCGTTTCAAATGATCTGCCATCTGCCGCACTGCGAAAGGAGAGAACCTCAACCTAAGATCGCAAGATTTCCACTGTGAACAATCAAGGGAGAGAGAACACATGTTGGAGAATCAGATCGAACGGCGTGCGTTTATCAAGACGGCGGCACTTGCCGGTGCCGCTCTCGCAGGTGCAAGTGTCCTCAGCGGGTGCTCAAAGGCCTCCACCGACACTGGCAAGTGGGACAAGACCGCAGACGTGGTCATCGTGGGCGGTGGCGGCACCGGTCTTGCGGCAGCCGTTGAGGCCGCCACGGCGGGTGCCTCGGTACTCGTACTGGAGAAAGGCGTTGGCACGGGTGGTACCACTGCTCTGTCCGGCGGTGTCATCCAGGCCGCAGGCACGTCGTATCAGAAGAAGTTCACTAAGTACCAGGACGACACGGCCGAGAAGCACTTCCAGACGTGGAAGACCCTGGGCGAAGGTCTCGTCAACGACGACCTCATCAAAGATCAGACCTCCGCGATGGCTGGTCATATCGACTGGCTCGTGGCTCAGGGCCTTGAGTTCGTCTCGGTCTACGGTCACTGCCATACGCCGTACCTGGACAAGACGACCTACTTCGCCGACCGCATCCACGTCTATAAGGGCGGCGGAGCAGCCGCCGGCGGCAAGCCCCTTACCGATGCTCTTGCCGCGGCGGCGAAGAAGAAGGGCGCGACGATCGAGGTTGAGACCGAGGTCACCAAGCTCATCACCGATGCGAAGAACGGTGTCATCGGCGTGGAGGCCAAGACTAGCTCCGGCACCATCCGCGTGAAGGCGAACAAGGGCGTCGTCATCGCCACCGCCAGCATCGACCGCAACAAGGCGATGTCGCAGGCACTGTGCCCGCAGCAGTATTGGGACAACACCACGCAGATGGTTCTGGTCGCCGAGACCAACACCGGTGACGGTATCCGCATGGGCATGGAGATCGGCGCCGATGTAGTGATGCCGGGCGGAACGATCGACTTCTGCGGTGTCACCTATCAGGGAACAAGCGATGCTGCACCTCAGTTGACGTGCGTCTACGTCAACGGCCAGGGCCAGCGTTTCGTGTGCGAAGACGCGACGTATGTACCGCGCGATCTACCAGCAGAACGTGATGTGGCAGGCGCCGACCTACATGATCCTAGATGCCGACGCGGCGGCGAAGGGCCCCACCTGGGGCGGAGATGCGCTCGCGGCGGCCGTCAAGTCAGGCGCGCTCGTCAAGGCCGATACGGTCGAAGCGCTCGCAGCAGCCATCAAGGTGCCGGCTGCCAACCTGGTCGCGACGCTTGCTCGCTGGAACGACATCGTCAAGACCGGCAAAGACGTCGACTACCAGCGCAACACCCAGATCCTGCCCATCGTCAAGGCGCCCTTCTACGCCTACAAACAGGTTTCCTTCAACCTGGGTTCGATCGGCGGCCTGAAGATCGACGTCAGCGCTCAGGTCATCGACGTCAACAACGCACCCATTCCGCGGCTCTATGCGGCCGGACTTGCCGCAGGCGGATGGATCGGCGCGTACTACCCCGGTTCGGGCACCGCAGTCGGCGGTTGCGTCCACTGGGGCCGCAAGGCGGGAGGTTCGGCGGCTAAGAACGCGGCTTGGGCGTAGGCGCGGTAGCTAGGGAGTAATAGACGCCAGGCGGAGCAGATCCGAGAGGGTTTCGAAGTCCGGCAGAATTGTGGGCCTCGGCGATCGCAAGACCGCCGAGGCCTTCGGCCGAACCTGCGAGCGTGTGGACGTTCTCGCGCATCGGCAGCGGCGCCTTCAGCTTCCTCGGCGGCAGTCCGAACCATGAGAAGCCACTTGCGTTACGCTGCCTCGGTCGATAAGCTATGCGTTGTACGATATCGTTATCGATAAGGAGGCCGTGATGACGACCGTCACCATCTCGCCCAAGTTCCAGGTTGTGATCCCCAAGGTGATTCGCGAAAGCCTCGGGCTGCGTGCGGGCCAGCAGGTCCAAGCCATCGAATACGATGACCGGGTCGAACTGGTGCCTTTGCGCCCCGCTCGTGAGATGCGCGGCTTTCTGCGCGGGATCGCGACGGACGTGCCGCGTGAGGACGATCGGCTGTGAACGTCGTCGATTCTTCAGGCTGGCTTGAGTACTTCGCCGGAAGCGCGGAAGCGGACTTCTTCGCCGGCGCAATCGAAGCGACAGATGAGCTCGTAGTTCCGACCGTGAGTGTTTACGAAGTGTTCAAGCGAGTGTATCAGCAGCGCGGTGAAGGCGAGGCGTTGCAGGCGGTAGCGCTCATGCAGCAGGGGGCGGTTGTTGAGCTGACTGCGGCACTGGCACTTTCCGCCGCGCGTCTGAGTGCTTCGCTTACCATCCCGATGGCGGACAGTATCATTCTTGCGACGGCGCGGGCGCACGGGGCCACGCTCTGGACGCAGGATGCGCATTTTGCGGGCATCGACGGGGTGATGTTCGCAGTGAAGGGCGCGCCGCCAAATTCTGCACCCGAATGAGTGCCTCCTGCCGAACGAACTGGCGGGAGGCCCGCTGGCTCTATGCCTCCTTGTGTTCATTCGCTTTGCCACCAACGTCGTAGCATCTGCTACGCTTCCGATGGTGACCCTTAGGCGGCTTTGCCGCTCTAGCACTATGGAGGAAACGATGATCGAAACCGCGCCGCTCGTCGGGATAATCATGGGCTCCAAGTCGGATCTCACCGTCATGGAGGCCTGCAGCACCAAACTCGAGGAGCTCGGCGTGCCGTTCGAGGTCGTCGTCGCGAGTGCGCATCGCAATCCCGAGCGCGTCCACGAGTGGGCTTCCACCGCCGCTGACCGCGGCATCAAGGTCATCATCGCTGCCGCTGGCAAGGCTGCACATCTCGGCGGGGTGGTGGCCGCGTTCACGCCGCTGCCCGTCATTGCTGTGCCGATGAAGACGAGCGATCTCGGCGGACTGGACTCACTGTTGTCGATGGTGCAGATGCCGACCGGCGTGCCGGTCGCCTGCGTCGCCATCAACGGCGCCGCCAATGCCGCCATCCTCGCAACGCAGATCCTTGGCACGTCGATGCCGGAATATCGCGAGCACATCGTCGCGCTCAAAGCCGAGATGGCGGAGGCGTAAACGCGATGCCCGGAGCCGCGTTCGAGGACGTCCGGATCGAGGGGCACCTGATCGACTCGGGCATCATGTCCGAGGTCATGGATCGCATCATCGCCCTCGGCGGCGAATTCGAGACGCTGTCGTTCGACGTCGGCCGCACCAACGACGACGTCTCCGTCGCGGTGATCCGCGTGCGGGCTGAGAGCCCGGAGCTGCTCGGCGAGATACTGTCGCAGATCCAGGACAGCGGCGCGGTGCCGTGCGAGCCGTCGGATGCGAAGTTGGCGTCCGCGCCCATGAACGGCGTCTTCCCCGACGGCTTCTACTCCACCACCAACATGGAGACCGACATCCGTATCGGCGGCAGCTGGGTGCGCGTCGCCAACACCGAGATGGACCTCGGCGTGCGCGTCGACCCGGCGGGCGCCGCCGAGACGGTCCCGATGGCCGACGTGCGCGAGGGCGACCTGTACGTCGTCGGTCACGCGGGCATCCGCGTGCACCCGCATGAGCGTCCGCGCGATCGGCAGGCGTTCGAGTTCATGTCCTCGGCGGTTTCGAGCGAAAAGCCGAAGGCGCAGGTCGTCGCCGAGGTCGCGCGCATGCTGCGCGACACGCGGGCGGCCGGACGCGACGTGATCGCGGTCGTGGGGCCGGCGGTCGTGCACACCGGGGCGGCGCAACACTTGGCGCGGCTGGTGGAGCTCGGTTACGTGAGCGTGCTCTTCGGCGGCAACGCGGTCGCCACGCACGACATCGAGAGTGCGCTCTACGGTACGTCGCTCGGCGTGCGGCTTGCCGACGGCGTCCCCACGCACGGCGGTCACGAGCACCACCTGCGCGCCATCAACACCGTGCGCGGCTGCGGCTCGATCGCGCAGGCCGTGGAGCAGGGCGTCATCACGAAAGGCCTCATGTACACGCTCGTGAAGACCGGCACGCCGTTCGTGCTCGCCGGCTCGATCCGCGACGACGGCCCGCTGCCCGATGTCATCACCGACGTCATCGACGCCCAGAACGAGATGCGCACCTACGCGCAGAACGCGGGCGCGTGCCTCATGCTCTCGACGATGCTCCACTCGATCGCGACCGGCAACATGCTGCCCGCTTCGACCACCACCGTGTGCGTCGATATCAACCCCGCCGTGGTAACTAAGCTCTCAGACCGTGGATCTTGGCAGACAGTGGGTATTGTTACTGACGTGGGATTGTTCCTCGAATATCTGGCTGCCGAGCTCGAGCGCGACTAGCCGCGCGCCCGGCCCCGGCGACGCGACACGGGAGTGCCGCGGACTTCGGGAGGAGCGTGGCGTGATGTCCGGCTACAACGAGGAAGACCGCTTCGCCGAGACGGAACAGACGCGGCCGAGGCCGCCGCTGGACGACATAGTTCCGTGGACGCTTGAGACGGCGACGTTCGCGATGGGCTGTTTCTGGCTTCCGGACGCTCGCTTCGGGCTCACCAAGGGCGTATGGCGCACGCGCGTCGGCTACGCCGGCGGCACCAAACTCGATCCCACCTACCACGACCTCGGCGATCACACGGAGTGCGTGCAGGTCCAGTTCGACCCGACGGTCGTGAGCTACAACGAACTGCTCGGCGTCATGTGGGCGTCGCACAATCCGACGTCGCCGGCGTACACCCGCCAGTACGAGTCGATCGTGCTTGCCAACGACGAGGAGCAACTCGAACTCGCCCACAAGAGCGCAGCGGCCCTCGAAGCGCTCTACGGCAAACGGCTCTACACGCGGATCGAGCTGCTCAAGCGGTTCTGGCCTGCCGAGGACTACCACCAAAAGTACCACCTCCAAAATGACGAGGAGATGATGGCCGACTTCTGGAGCATGTTCCCGACACTTCAGGACTTCGTGGACTCGCCGACGGCGGCGCGCGTGAACGGCTACCTCACCGGAGAGGGCACCCCGGAGCGTCTTATCGGCGAGATCGGGCTCTTCGGGTTAAGCGAGGAGGGGCAGCTCCGTCTCGGCGATATCGTCATGCGGCGGTGATGTCGGCGCGCGGAGGCGGTGACTTCGCGCAGGGGGTCAAGACAGAACGAGAGGGCCCCCGTATGGACCCTCTCGTGTGTATCGCGTTGGCACCTTCTCGGCGCCATGGCCTCGCTATTTCGCGGCGAGCGTCGCGCAGATCTCCTCGTACTGCTCCTTCGTGATCTCGCCCTTCGCATACCGCTCGCGCGCGATGGTGCACGCAGCATCGTCACGCATCATGGGCATGTGATGCATCATGGGGGGCATCTGGCCTCCGCTGCGTCGGACGAGCCAGATCACGAGTAGGACAACGCCAAGTACAAGCATCAACCAGAACAGAACCATAAGGATGGCGAAACCGCCGCCGCCCAACATTGAGCCTCCATATCCGTACATCATCGTGCGCTCAACTCCTTCAAATAGGTGATCAGGTACTTCAGGTCGGTGTCGCTGATCTGCCATCTGGGCATTACGCTGTTCAGGGACCCACCCTTCTCGTCAACTCCATCACGAATCGCCCTTCCGATGGCCGCATCGGTGAAACCTTCGTCCTTCAGGGCGCTGTAGGTAATGTCGGGGACGTCGATCGCTGAACCCATCATTCGCAGATTCCTCCCACCCACGCCGGTTGTTCCATGACATGAAGCACAGCCATTCTGAGTGGCCATTGTCGAGCCTCCGCCGCGCACGACATTTCGCACTAGGGGTCTGCCGTTCGACCCTACTCCCGTCAGGAAGATCTGCTGACCGATCGAGGAACTCGAGGTCGAGCCATTCTGAGACGATTGAGTGGAACTGGTTGTCGTTGGCGATGTGTTCAAGCCGAGGATTGACATTACAACGAGACCGACGATTCCAACAGCAAGCAGGGTCAGCGCTGCAATCAGTACCCCTTTCTGTTTCATGGTCACCTCATTCTGTTGACCTGTGTTGACGACGCACCTGTATATTCCCATTCCGCCCGGAGACCTTAAGGGGGAGAAGCTTCCGACCGTACTCATCGAGCGCGGGGATATAGCTACAGAGGACGCCGAGAAGGACGGGGCCGCGATGCCGGAGCAGCAGCATGATCACGCCGATGGGTCGCCATCCCACGAACAAGTCGGCGGGGGCGGGCGCCACGCGGGCCACATGATCTCCGACTTTCGTCGGCGCTTCTGGATATCTCTCGCGCTCACGGTGCCTGTGGTGCTCCTGTCGCGCGACCTGCCGTTCGTGTCGGCCGAGCGCCTTGTTCCTCTGCCGGGCGCCGGCTGGGTTCTCCTGGCCCTCGCGTCTTTCATCTACGTATATGGCGGCGAGCCGTTTCTGAAGGGGATGGTCCGCGAACTTCGCCAACGCACGCCCGGCATGATGACGCTGGTCGCGGTGGCGACCACGGTCGCCTACGCATACAGCGCCGCTACCGTTCTCGGCTTGGCAGGAATGCCTTTCTTCTGGGAACTCGCAACACTCGTCGATATCATGCTGCTGGGCCACTGGGTCGAGATGCGCTCGGTCGGCGAAGCGTCCAAAGCACTCGAGGAGCTTGCCCGGCTGATGCCGTCTGTCGCGCACCTTCGGCGTGCGGACGGTGAGATCCAAGACGTGCCGACGGAGTCGCTGGTCAACGGCGATGCGGTGCTGGTGCGGCCCGGCGAGAAGGTCCCCGCTGACGGTGACGTCGGGCAAGGTTCCTCGTCGGTCGATGAGTCGCTGCTCACCGGTGAATCGCTTCCCGTGCGCAAGGGGCCGGGCGACGCGGTCATCGGCGGCTCGATCAACGCCGAGGGGGCGCTCTGGGTGACCGTGCGGCGCACCGGCGCGGAGTCGTTCCTGGCCCAGGTTATCGAGCTGGTGCGCTCGGCGCAGGAATCGAAGTCGGGGACGCAGGATCTGGCAGACCGCGCCGCGAAGTGGCTCACCCTCGTCGCGCTCACCGGCGGCGCCATCACGTTCGCGGTGTGGCTCGCGTTGGGCGAGCCGCTGGCGTTCGCGATGGAGCGCGCGGTGACAGTGATGGTGATCGCGTGCCCGCACGCGCTCGGGCTGGCGATCCCGCTGGTGGTCGCGGTGTCGATTGCGCTTGGCGCCCGTGGTGGCGTGCTGGTGCGAGATCGCTCGGCATTCGAGGCCGCCCGGCGGGTTGGAGTGGTCGTCTTCGACAAGACGGGGACGCTCACGCAAGGCCGCTTCAGTTTCGCCGAGGTCGCTGTGCTCGGCGAGATCTCACGCGACGAACTTCTGTCGCTCGCGGCTTCGGTGGAGTCGCTCTCCGAGCATCCGATTGCGCGCGCCATCTCTGCAGAGGCCCCGACCGCCCTCCCGGCGGAAGACTTCGCGGCTCTTCCCGGCGAGGGCGTTCGCGGCCGCGTCGCCGGGCACGAGATCGCCGTCGTCAGTCAGGCATCACTTGCGCAGCGCGCGCTCTTTGCGCCGCCCCAAGTAGCTGCGCTTTCCTCGGGTGGCCGCACGGTGGTGTGCGTGCTTGCGGACGGCGCGCTTGTGGGCGCCATCGCGCTCGCCGACGCCGTGCGGCCCGAGTCGGCCGAGGCGGTCCGGCACCTCAAAGCTCTCGGCATCGAGCCAGTCATGCTGACCGGCGACAGCCGCCCGGTCGCCGAGAGGATCGCCTCCGAGCTGGGTATCGCACGCATATTCGCTGAGGTCCGCCCAGCCGAGAAGTCCGCGGTCATCGGCCGCTTGCGGGCGTCGGGCAAGGTCGTGGCGATGGTGGGCGACGGCGTGAACGACGCTCCCGCACTGGCGACCGCAGACGTGGGGATCGCGGTGGCCGCCGGCACTGACGTGGCTGCCGCCACGGCCGACATCGTGCTGGTCAGAAGCGACCTGCGCGACGTGATCACCACCATCGAACTCGCGCGCGCCACCTACTCGAAGATGAGGCAGAACCTCGGGTGGGCTTTGGGGTACAACCTGATTGCGATCCCGTTGGCCGCAGGAGCGCTTGCGGGCGTGGGCGTGATTCTGAGCCCGGCGGTCGGGGCCGCGCTCATGTCGGTGTCGACTGTTATCGTGGCGCTGAACGCACGGACTTTGCGCTTGCGCCGAGAGGAGTAGTCAGATGCGAGAGAAGGTAGTTCATACCGATGATGAGTGGCGGGCGCTGCTCACACCGGAGCAGTTTCGCGTGCTGAGACGTGCCGGCACCGATCCGGCGTTCTCGGGTGCGCTGACGGACATGTCCGAAGACGGGCGCTACGTCTGTGCAGGCTGCGGGTCCACAATCTTCTGTTCCCAGGCGAAGTTTCATTCCGGTTGCGGCTGGCCTGCGTTCTACGAGCCGATTGCGCCGGATGCGGTGGAAGAGCATGCGGACAACACCCTCGGAATGCGGCGCGTAGAAATACGGTGCGCGGTGTGCGAGGGCCATCTCGGCCACGTGTTCGATGACGGTCCGCCGCCCACGGGTGTGCGCCACTGCATCAACTCGGCGGCGCTGAAGTTCGAACCGACCGCATGCGGCGAAACATAGGCCGACGACTCGGCACGACAGTTGCGCAGGGCAAAGGCTGTGACCTCCTCGGCTGCGTGCGTTCATACTGCTGGAGAGGGTGTTGATGTGCGTTCGGACATCAGGGCGCGCGCCCTTCGAATCATGCAAGGGAGTCAGTCTTGACCGCTTTCTACGTGTCTATGTTCGTGCTGGGAATCGTAACCAGCGTGCACTGTGTCTCAATGTGTGGGCCGATGGTCGTCACGTACGCCGTCAAAGGCGACGACCACGATTCTTGGCGCAGCCGACTTGTGCCAAACGCCGCATACCAGGGCGCCAAATTGGTGAGCTACGTGCTTGTCGGGCTGGCTTTGGGCGCTGTGGGCTCGTTCTTCAGCATCGACGGCATTCGGCCCTACGTCATGGCCGTGGCCGGCCTCTTCATGATCGCGATGGGTCTCGGGATGACCGGTAAAATCCGATGGGCCGCGCATCTGACGCCTCGTCCACCCAAGATGCTCGTGGGGCTGCTTCGCCGTCTGCGCCGCAAAGCCGATACCGAGGCCGACGCGGGCACGAGTTCGCTGGCGACTCCGATCGCCTTCGGCCTGGCCACCGGTTTGATGCCGTGCGCGCCGCTCCAGGCGGCTCAGGTCGCGGCCGTTGCCACCGGCAGCGCGCCCGGCGGCGGTATCGCGATGCTCGCATTCGGGCTTGGAACGGCGCCGCTCCTGTTCGGCTTTGGCACCGCATCGAGTTTGCTGCCGCAGAACCTGAGGCGCCGGGTGATGACCGCGCTGGCGGTCGTGGTGATCGTCTTTGGAGCCGTCTACTTGAATCGGGCCGCGATGCTGCTCGGCTCACCAGTGACGTTCGACTCTGTGAAGCAGGCCGTCTTTGGCGGTTCGAAAGCGAGTACGTCCGTCTCCGGCTACACGATCGGCGCCGATGGCGTCGTCGAGGTGCCCATCAAGATCATCGACACCGCCTACATCCCTTCGACCGTCCAAATCCCAGCCGACAAACCCGTGCGACTTGTCGTCGACCGGCAGGAGTCCGGCGCGTGTTCCGACCAGCTGGCCCTGCCCCAGCTGGGAATCCTCGTGGATCTGGCTCCAAATGCAGTCACCAAGATCGACCTGCCCGCCACCAAGGCTGGGAACTATACGCTAACCTGCGGTATGGGCATGATGTCCGGCCAGCTCGTCGTGGTTCCGGCGACCGACTAGAAGGAGTCCGAATAATGACCACCATCCAGATCAAGACCGGCGGAATGCACTGCCCCTCATGTGCGATGCTCATCCAGCTTAGCGTTGAAGATCTTCCCGGTATCGAGAGCGTCAAGGCGAGCAACGCCGATGGCCTGACGACCGTCACGTTCGACCCGGCCGCAGTGACCGCGGAGGCCATCGCAGAGGAGATCCGCAAGGCCGGCTACAGCGCCGAAATACTTGCGTAGTAGCATGACCATCAAAGGAGGCGCAGACATGAAGACAACAGTATTCGCAGTTGGCGGAATGACCTGCGCGTCGTGCTCCGCGATCATCGAGCGCATCGTCGGTAGGATGGGAGGCGTTGCCTCGGCGGTCGTCAACTTGGCGACTGAGAGGCTCACGGTCACGTATGATCCGGCCGAGATCGACACCGCGCGCATTGTGGCTGCGGTTCAATCCGCGGGCTACACCGCGACCGAGATGCCGGGCGCTGCCCCGGCCGCCGCAAGCGCCGTGCCTGCGACGACGGGCGCTGCTGCGACAGCGTCGGGCACCTGTCCGGTCATGCCGCCTGCGCAGGGGCACGTCACGCTCGGGCTTCTCGGCATGACATGCGCGTCGTGTGCGGCCGTCATCGAGAAGACCCTCACGCGACTGACGGGCGTGGAACGGGCGAGCGTGAACCTTGCAGCCAACACGGGGACGGTCGACTTCGATCCGGCGCTGGTGAGCATCGACGCCCTGATCAGCGCCGTGAAGAAAGCTGGCTACGATGCCGTCGTCGCCGTCGAGAAGGTGCCCGGCTCGACCAGCGGTCAGGACGTTCAAGCTGCTGAGCAAGAACGCGCTGTGAGGCACAGTCGCCGCATGCTGATCATCGCGGCCGAGTTCGCGATACCGACGTTGCTGATCTCCATGGTGCCGCCGTTCATGACCGCTATCCCCGCGTGGTATGCAATCGTGATGTCGAATCTCACTGGTGTCTGGATGGAACCGGAGATGGCACAGAAATACCTGGCGTTCATTCTGGCAACGCCTGTGCAGTTCTACGCCGGCGCGCAGTTCTATCGCGGCTTCTGGTATGCGCTCAAGCGGCGCAGCGGCAACATGGACACGCTGATCGCCATCGGCACCTCGGCGGCGTACTTCTACAGCGTCGCCGCGACGTTTGTCCCCTCACTCAGCTTACAGCCGGTCTTTTACGAGACCGGCGCGCTGCTGATCATGTTCGTGCTGCTGGGCAAGTTGCTGGAGGCTACCGCCAAGGGCCGCACCGGCGACGCGATCAGGAAGCTGATGGGGCTGGCCGCGCGCACGGCGCGCGTCGTGCGTGGCGGAACGGAGATCGACATCCCCGCAGAGCAGGTCGTCGTCGGCGACATCGTCGTGGTGCGCCCCGGCGAAAAGGTGCCGGTCGACGGCGTCATCACCGAGGGTGTCTCGGCGGTCGACGAGTCCATGCTCACAGGCGAGTCCATCCCTGCCGAGAAGAACCCCGGCGACACGGTCATTGGTGCGACGCTCAACAAGATGGGCGCGTTTCGCTTCCGCGCGACCAAAGTCGGCGCCGACACGATGCTTGCGCAGATCGTTCGCTTGGTGGAGGACGCGCAGGGCTCCAAAGCGCCGGTGCAGCGCTTCGCCGACCGCATCAGCGCGATCTTCGTACCCGTGGTCGTCGGCGCGGCAGTGCTCACGTTCCTGGTTTGGCTGCTGATCGTGCCGAACTTCGTGGATGAGGCGTTCTACGCAACGGCGACTCCGTTCCTGAGGGCGCTCTTAGCCGGCACCGCCGTCATCGTGATCGCGTGCCCGTGCGCGCTGGGCCTGGCCACGCCGACCGCCATCATGGTGGGTACCGGCAAGGGAGCCGAGAACGGCATCCTGATCAAGAGCGGCGACGCGCTTGAGACGGCCTATCGGATCAAGGCGATCGTGTTCGACAAGACGGGCACGCTGACGCACGGCAAGCCGGTTGTCACGGAGGCCGAGGCGTTTGCGTCGTTCGACACGGAGGCACTTCTCGGCCTCGCGGCGGCGCTCGAGAAGTCTTCCGAGCATCCGCTTGCCGAGGCGATCGTGGCCCGCGCTCGTGAGGACAGCCTTGTGCTGCCGGCGGTCGAGGGGTTCTCGGCGATTCCGGGTCACGGCGTTGAGGGCTCGGTCGCCGGTCGGCGTGTCGTGCTGGGCAATCGAAGGCTCATGGAGCGCGAAGGCGTGGACATCGCTGCGCATGCGGGCCGCATCGAGCAGATCGAGGGCGAGGGCAAGACCGTGATGCTGGTCGCGGTTGACGAAACCGCGGCCGGTCTGATCGCAGTCGCCGACACGCTCAAGGAAAACTCGCGGGAGGCCGTCGCTCGGCTGACCAAGATGGGCGTCGAAGTCTACATGATCACAGGCGACAACCGACGCACCGCCGAGGCGATCGCCCTGCAGGCCGGCATCCCCGCCGACCGCGTGCTCGCCGAGGTCCTTCCGGAGCACAAGGCCGAGGAGGTCGCGAAGCTGCAGGCACGCGGGCTGGTCACCGCGATGGTTGGCGACGGCATCAACGACACGCCGGCGCTCGCGCAGGCCGACGTCGGCATCGCGATGGGCGCGGGAACCGACGTGGCTGTTGAGACCGGCGGCATCGTGCTCATCAAGAACGATCTGCGCGACGTAGTGACCGCGATCGAGCTCTCGCGCGCCACGATGCGCAAGATCCACCAGAACTTCTTCTGGGCGCTGGGCTACAACAGTCTCGGCATCCCGATTGCCGCGCTCGGCCTGCTGCGCCCTGAGATCGCGGGCGCCGCCATGGCGCTCTCGAGCGTGAGCGTGGTCACAAGCTCCCTCATGCTGAGGCGCTTCCGCCCGAGTTTCTCGAAAGACGCGCCACGTATCGCCGAGGAGGCCTGATGCGGATCCTGATCGTGGGGGCGGAGAGCCGCCTTGGGCGAGAAGTGGCGGTCCGGGCTTTGGGGCACGGACACGAAGTTCGCGCGCTCACGAGTGGCGGACCGCTCGCCGTCGCCAACGACCGTCTCGACGTCATCCACGGAGATCCGCTCGATTTCGATGTGGTGAACGCGGCGGTGCGCGGCGTCTCCGGCGTCGCCGTCGTGCTTCCTGAAGGGGGAGGCGCCTACGAAGGCGCAATCGCCAACATCATTCATGCGATGGCCGAGAACATGTCGACCCGCCTGGTCGCCGAGAGCGCGGTGGGTGCCTTCGCTCGCGGGGACAGCCGACTGCCGCTGGCCAAACGCTTCAAGGCGACGACGGTCCGGCGCCGCGACATCGACGAGCTTGAAGCGATGGAGCGCAGGATCGTGGCCTCCGATCTTGACTGGACGATAGTGCGTCCCTTCGGCCTGACGGACGACCCGCCGAGAGGGCAATACCGCGTGTCCTTGTCCGGTGAGATCCTCTCGGCGATGAAGCCGGTGCCCAGGGCGGACGTCGCATCGGTGATGGTCAAAGCGCTGGAGACGGATACGTACTGGCGGCGGGTGGTCACCGTCGCCGGCTAGGTTTTCGCAGGGGCGCCGTCTGCCGGATGCACGCTCATGTGCGCGGAAACATCGGCGGCTGTCGCGCGAAGCGCCGCAAGAACGACGGCGATGCCGGGGTTACCTCCACTGCCGCGGCGGATGTTCGACCAGATGGTTCGGTCTAGATGCAGGCCTTCGATTCGGCGAATTGCCACGTCCGGATACTCGCCGATCAGCGCCAGCGGGGGAACGAGTGCCACGCCTAGGCCCGCGCCGACGGCGGCAAGGATGACCTGGAAGTCCATCGAGTGGAAGTCAGTGCGCGGCTCATACCCTTCGCGCCGAGTCGCGGTGACGACAAGCTCCAGCATCGATGTCGCGTCTCGGCCGACGATCCACTCCTCCTCGCGCAGGTCGGCGACGGCGATCTGTTCCTTGTTCGCAAGTGAATGGCCTGCAGGCAGGGCGAGGAATACCGGTTCGGTGAAGAGCTGCTCCCGCTCGATGCCCGGATCCTCGAGGCTGGGGAGCACGTTCCATTCATAGGTGACGACGAGGTCCAGCGCGTCGTTCTTCAGAGCAGGAAGAGACTCCTCCGGCTCTAGGTCGACCATCGAGACTCGCAGGTTTGGATAGTCCTTGAGCAGCGTGGGAAATACCGGCACCAAGAGAGCGCGCGCGGCCGTCGGGAATGCGGATACTCTGACATGTCCCACGATCCCGCGGGACGCAGCAACCAGATCGGCCTCCGCGCGCTCAAGCTCTGCGAGGACGCGTTCGGTGTTGGTGACGAGCCGCGATCCAGCATCGGTGAGTTTCACGCCTCGGCCATGCCGCTCGAGAAGCTGGATTCCGGCCTCGCGCTCAAGCACCGCCATCTGCTGGGAGACAGCAGATGGCGTCATGAAAAGGGCCTCCGCCGCTGCAGCGATCGTGCCGCGGGAGGCGACTTCACGGAGCATCTTCAGCCGGGTGACGTTCAACATGTAGTTCATCTTACGATATACATAAGAAATCAGCAATTGTTCTTGTGGCTTGATGGAGCGATGATAGCACCATAGAAAGTGATCGGTTGACGAGCATTGAAGGAGGCGTTCGACATGCATGACAGTCTGAGTGAAGGCGGCGTCTTCTACGGCCGTACGCTGGCAATTGTTGGCGTAGTTATGGCGCTCGCAGTACTGCTCAATATTCTCTAGTCCCCTTGCAGCCGGCGTCGGCCATCCCCCGGCGTCGGCTTTCCTGGTAAGCGCCTCACATGTTCAGGTGGGGCGCTTATGCATTTCAGGGAAGAAATGATCCAAATCAAAGCCGAGGACCCCAATCGCACGATACGACTGGGTCCTCGGCTTAATAATGGAATCCTAGTAGTTCTCGCAGAGGAGTTCGTAGTACGCCTGCGGGTGCTTGCACGCCGGACATTCGGCCGGCGCCTCCGCGCCCTTGTGGACGTAACCGCAGTTGCGGCACTTCCAGTAGACCTCGCCGTCGCGTTTGAAGACCACGTGACCGTTCACGTTTTCGAGGAGCTTGCGATAGCGCGCCTCGTGGTGCTCTTCGACCTCGCCGATCTCACGAAATGAAGTAGCGATGTCGGCGAAGCCCTCTTCATCGGCGATGCGAGCGAATTCGGGATAGAGCGTGCCCCATTCCATGAGCTCGCCTTCGGCAGCGGCCAGGAGGTTCTCGGCCGTCGTGCCGATGCGACCGGCCGGGTAGCTGGCCGTGATCTCAGTGTCGCCGCCCTCAAGGTACTTGAAGAAGACCTTCGCGTGCTCCTTCTCATTTTCGGCGGTCTCCTGGAAGATCGCCATAATCTGCTGAAACCCCTCATCACGTGCGACGCTCGCAAAGTACGTGTAGCGGTTGCGCGCCTGCGATTCGCCGGCGAACGACTTCAGGAGGTTCTTCTCGGTCTCGGTGCCTTTGATGCTTGCCATTGGGTGCCCCTTTCGCACGATGTCCTCATCAGGTTACCAACTACTGGTATACCCGAGAAAGGGGGTGTCGATCAGAGTGCGCCAGCTCGTCATCATCGCGGGCTCGTCGACGGCCATGATCCGACACGGAATCAACACAGGAGATCTGACAAGGCGCTATTGCCATCTTGCGAAGAGGCTGTACAGTGTGCCCAACAACATACTCTCCGAGCTTGGCTCCCTGCCGTGTGCTCGCACGTGGGAACCAAGCCCAGCCCGCAAGGGCGATGGCCAAAGCGGAAACGCTTCGACCACCCGCTTCCTCGGTTAGCCGGGGTGGAACTTGGAAAGGAGACAGTGCCTGTGGCGGCGACCTTAGCGCCCACTGGGAGTCTCCCGGCGGGCTTTTCACGTTTCCGGGCACGTTGGCAAAATGGGGTGGAAGATCCAAATGCGAATGAATGATTACGCGTTTGTGAGCGCGTGGGAAAATCGGCTGCAGTCCTTGGCGAGATTGGCCGAACCCGAGCGATGGACCTACAGGTCGGTTCCGGATGTGTCTCCGCTCCCGGTCCTCGAAGCCTATATTCGCCACACATTCGAGCGGGTTTGCGAGCAACACAAGATATGCGAGAGCGAGGAGTTCTCCTGCTTCAACACGGGATTGCTCACACCCAACCAAGAGGAGGTTTTCGGTCTCTTTCAAGTATCCGACCGCTTTGACCCGAGCCAACCGCTGTGCTCGACCAACAGGAAGTGGTTCCTGACCAAATGGATCACATCGAGCGACCGGCGTCTGACCGAGTTCATGGAAGTACCACGTCTGCCGACATACTGGGAGGATCCGGCAGAGACGGTCTTCAACCCATATCTTCACGTGCAAGTGAATTTCGATCACATCATCTGTGAGAACCTGAATCGGTTCCCCGTCGAGTTGGGTGGCAACCTCGGCTCCAACGGCGTGCCCCTGGAACCGGACAGTGAAGAAGACGTCGAGGAGTCGGAGGATTCGGACAGCGAGAATGCGGAAGAAGCAGATATCGCTGTTCCCTTAGCCACCAGAAACGCGCTGGAAGGTGCGATGAAGCACAGCATTCGGCTAGCACTGAGAAACCACAGGGTGGCAGTTCCCCAGTTCCACGGGAACGCGATCCAGCTTCTCCTTCCCTTGTATCTGCGAGACCCGAACCGCCCGGATCTCGTGCTGACCCTTGCACGTCAAGGGGATTGGTATCGAGCCACAACGATCATATATCCGGACTGGGCCTATCAACATGCTCGGCTGTTGTGCCGCCCGAACAGCGAGTGGCTTGGCGGATTTCGCAGCGACTTGGCGACCGACTGCTAGTCCAGCGGACGATTGCCGTACGCGCGCACGGCCGCCTGTTGAACAACTCCAGCGAATTGCGGTCATCGGTCTTGCTATTCTTCCGGAGTTAAGCCTAGAGTGTCCGTAATCGCATACCTCCGAGCTTGGTTACCTGCCGGCGTGAGCCAATGGGAGCCAAGCCCCGCCCGCAAGGGCAATGGCCGAAGTGGAAACGCTTCGACCACCCGAAACCTCGGCACATACGAGGTTTAACTTGGAAAGGAGACAACGCCCGTGGCGGAATTTTGGCGTCCGTCGGGAGGTCTCCCGACGGACGTTTTGACGTCCTCGGGCGCTTCTCGGCTCAATATCGTGAGCGGCCCATCCGGCTGTGGTAAGACCTCATGGTGTCTTGCCCTCCTCGCGCAGGCACAACTCACCGGCGTGGAATTCCACGGAGTTGTCTGCCCGCCGGTCTTCGAGAATGGCCGGAAGACCGGAATCGACGTCGCGTTCCTCGGCGGGGAAGAGGACGGTACGCGTCTGCGGCTGGCCGAGCGCCGCGATCTCAGCATCCCCAGCGACCCCTCAACTTTTCGGCTCGCGTGGAACTTCGACTCTCAACTGATGCAGCGCGTCGAGCGCCACTTCGATCTGCTCCGCGCCTCGGAATATCTCATTGTCGACGAGATCGGGCCGCTCGAACTCCTCAGCGGCGTGGGGTGGCAGTCGGCGCTTTCCGTCATCGATTCCGGTGTGTATCGCACTGCCTTCGTCGTCGTGCGGCCGAGTCTTCTCGAGATCGCGACCACGCGCTGGCCAAGTGCGGAAGTCATCCAAGTTTGTGCCGAGACAGGCGAGCCGAGAAGCAGGACAGGCGTCTGAGAAGCGTCCGACAAAGAAGAGAGGTCCACAAGTGCTGAAGAGAACGTTCGATGAGGATCTGGCCATGGCCGTCGCCTATCACGGTCACCTGTGCGCGGGGCAGGTGCTGGGCACGCGCATCGCACGGATAGGGCTCGCGCATTTTGGGATCGACGAGCCCGAAACGTATCGCGATCTGATCGCTTTCGTCGAGGCCGACCGGTGTCTTGCCGACGCCGTCTGCTCGGTGGCGAAGTGCAACATCGGACGCCGGCGGCTCAAGTGGTTTGACTATGGGAAGATGGCGGCGACGTTCTACGACATCAATACCGACTCCGCCGTTCGTGTCTGTTCGATTGGGCAGGCAAAGCCCGGTCCGAATGAAGACACGGTCGAGTTCTTCTCGCGCTTTGCGGACGACGAGTTCTTCTCGGTGGAAGATGTGGTCGTCAACATCGACGAGTACGACTTGCCGGGCAGGCCCAAAGCGCACGTGACGTGCGACACGTGTGGCGAGCACGTCCTCGACAATCGCCATCTGGTTCGTGACGGACTCGTGCTGTGCAAGGCATGCGCCGGACTGCCTCTCTACTACCGCAAGAGCGCCGCGAAGTGCGAAGTCGGCTGATGGGGGCCGATGCCGCGCCGGCCTGCCTCTCCGTGGGGGGAACGGTCGCAGAGTGCCCCGGTGCTACTCGGGAGCCGTGGGCGCTCTACGACCACCTTATCGCTGGCATCCCGAGAGGCATCCGGATCGAGCACTGGTGTCTCGGCAGCAGGTGGGCATACGTCGACGCTGAGTGCGGCATGGGAGTGTCGCTTGCGGTCAAAGGCGGGCCCGGCGCCTACTCCCTTGCCGAGCAGGCGGATGGACTTCAACTGCACGAGCTTGCAGCGTACGCGAAGTCGTGGAACTTCCGCGAGGCATCGGTGGGGATCGCGGCGCTCAACGCGTGGCACAGCTCGCCTGAGAGGCTTGCCGTCCTCGGCGTCCGGCTGTCCGCCGAGAGAGACGTCGGTCGCCGAGACGATGCCTTCAGAGCGTACCGCGAGCAGATTCGCGGCCGGCGTGTGGCCGTCATCGGTCATTTCCCGGCCGTCGGGGACCTTGCCGACCTCTGCGAACTCACCGTCCTCGAGCGTTCGCCCGCTTCCACGTCCGACTTGCCGGACTCTGCCTGTGAGTTCCTCCTTCCTAGACAGGACTTTGTCTTCATCACGGGGACGGCGATGACCAACAAGACGATCGTCCGGCTGCTCGAACTCTCGCGACGCGCCACGTGCATCCTAGTGGGTCCCAGCGTCGTGCCGTCACCGGTGCTCTTCGACTATGGCGTGGACGTCGCGGCAGGCTCGGTCGTTGTGGACAAGGCCCGGGTCCGCCGCTTGATCGAACAGGGCGCTCACATGTTGTTCAACGACGGCGTGCAGATGATGCAGTTGGAGCGTCAGGGACGGTGAGGGACTCGAATCAGACACGAGCGAGCGACGTCGATCCGCACCAGGAGAAGGTGCCGCAGTGCGGCGTGCGACGCCCCGCCGGCATTCCTCTCACGCCGGAAGACGCGGCTGTCGTTGAGGCCGAGGGCGTCGTCGCGGCTGCTTCAGTGAACGCTGCATTTGGGCGCAAGATTTCGAAGAGGACACAACTGTTGCTGGCCGTCCTTATGGTGGTGATGTTCGTCGGGTCGTTCTCGGTCGGGAGATATCCCGTGACGCCATGGCAGCTCATTCAGAACATCTGGTGGCACTTCGCCGATCCGGCATCGATCACCAACCAGCAGATCCAGACCGTGATCTTCAACATCAGGCTTCCCAGAGTTCTTGTTGCCATGATTGTTGGGGGCGCCCTGTCGGTTGCGGGGGCGTCCTACCAAGGGATGTTCAAGAATCCGCTCGTCTCGCCCGACATTCTCGGCGCATCTGCGGGAGCGAGTCTCGGGGCGTGCCTCGCTCTCCTGCTCAACATGCCGACGGCGATGATTCAGCTTTTCGCCTTCACGGGCGGCATGCTCGCGGTGGCACTCGCGGTGGGGATGAACCGGCTGGTGAAGTACGACCCCATCCTCGGACTCGTTCTCGGCGGCATCTTGGTATCGACGCTGTTCCAGGCGGGCACATCGCTCGTGAAGTACCTCGCCGACGCCAACGACAAGCTGCCGACAATCACGTTCTGGCTGATGGGCAGCTTCGCGTCGATCGACCAGCGGGACTTCCTCACCATCCTCGTGCCCATGCTTCTCGGCTTCGTGCTTCTCATGACGCAACGATGGCGGCTGAATGTGTTGTCGTTCGGGGAGGAAGAGGCGCGTAGCATGGGCGTAAACACGCGCCTGACGCGCCTGATCGTCATCTTCGCTTCGACGCTGGTCGTCTCGACCGCAGTGGCGGTCGCGGGGGTCATCGGCTGGATCGGGCTTGTGATCCCGCATCTCGGCCGGGCGCTTGTCGGCCCCAACTACCGCGTGCTCCTGCCGGTCTCGGTGCTGCTTGGCTCGAGTTACCTGCTGCTGGTCGACGACATCGCTCGTCTGGCGTCCTCTGTCGAGGTTCCCATCGGCATTCTCACGGCGATCTTCGGGGTGCCGTTCTTCGTCGTGATCTTCCGCCACAACGTTCGGGGGTGGAACTGATGCTCCAAGTCCGCAATCTCTGCGCCGGGTACGACAAGCACGAGGTCATCCACGACGCAACCTTCTCGGTAGGGCGCGGGGAGTTCGTGTGCATGCTCGGCGCGAATGGGTGCGGCAAGACGACGATCCTCAAGAACGTACTCGGCTTCGCCAAGCCGTTCTCGGGCAGCATCAAGATGGATGGCGACAGTGTGTTGCGGATGCGCGAACGCGAACTCGCCCGGCGCGTGGCCTACATCCCGCAGGCACACACGCCTCCATTCCCGTTCACAGTCGCCGACGTCGTGATCATGGGGAGAACTCCCTACATCAACCGCCTTGCGGTGGTGTCCGAGGAGGACAAAGCGATTGCGGTCTGCGCTCTGCGCCGCCTTTCGATCGAGCACCTAGCGAGTCGTACGTACACGCAGCTCTCCGGTGGGCAGCGCCAGCTCGTCATCATCGCTCGTGCTCTCGCACAGAAGCCCGATCTGCTCGTGATGGACGAGCCCACTGCGAGCTTGGATTTCGGAAACCAGCACATCGTCATGGCGCAGATGCGCAAGCTTGCCGATGCAGGCATGGGAGTGCTCATGGTCACGCACGATCCCGACCACGCGCTGCTGTGCGCGGACCGGGTGATCGTCGTCCAGGACGGCGTCATCACGCACGACGGTACGCCCGCCGACGTGATCGACAACGAGTGTATGCAGGCGATCTACGGGACCAGCGTGCTCGTTGCTGAAGTCAGTCGTGCGCAGGGGAGATCGGTACGGGTGTGCGTCCCGTTGATGTAGGTGAGAACGCGAGGAGTAAGGAGGTCTGGAGGATCGAGCATCAGGCGAAGCAACGAAGATCCGGAAATGTTCAGGGAGAGAAAGGGACGGAAACGACGATGAGATCAGGTTCAAGAGGAGGGGCCAGAGGCCTCGGACGGTTAGCTGTGTTGGCGCTGGTGTTCGCGCTCGCTGTGCCGACGGGCTCGCTGTTTGGCTGCACTGGCTCCAAAAGCACCGCTGCCGTGAAGACCGATACCACTGCCGCCACGGTCGATGCCATGGCCGATCGTACTATCACCGATGACGCCGGACGGACGGTGACCGTCCCGGAGGTCGGCAAGCTGAAAAAGATCTATTTCACGAGCCCCGTGGCTCAGATATTCTGCTTCACGCTAGCACCTGAACTCTCAGGCGGAACCACGATGGATTTCTCGGCGGCCGAACTGAAGTACCTGCCGAAAGGCACCGCCGATCTCAAGAACCTTGGCTCGCTCGCCTCGGGTGGCAAGCTCAACCCTGAGGCGATCGTCGCGGAGGGGATTCAGGTCATCTTCAACATTTCGTCGGTGGCCCTGACGGCGAGCGACATCAGTACCGCGGACGACCTCCAGAAACAAACGGGAATTCCCGTCGTCTGCATAGACGGCTCGATGGACAAGATATCGAACGCGTACCGGAAACTCGGCACGATTCTCGGAAAGGAAAAAGAAGCCGAGAAGCTCGCCAGCTACTGCGAGAACACGCTGGATGCTGTGCAGAAGGCTGTTGAAACGGTCCCCCAAGACAAGCGCGTGAGCGTCTATTATGCCGAGGGCCCCAAGGGCTTGCAGACCGAGCCCGAGGCCTCTCAGCATGCCGTAGCATTCAAGCTTGCTGGCGCAAAGAACGCAGCGGTCGGCGTTGCGGTTGGTGCCTCCAAAGGCATGTCCGAGGTGTCACTTGAGCAGGTGCTAGCGTGGAACCCACAAGTAATCATCGCTTGGGACGACGTCTTGCGGGGTGGTGCGGACGAACTCATCCGCACGAACCGGGACTGGGCAACGATCAGCGCCGTGAAGAACGGTCTCGTCTACACGATGCCGAACGTGCCGTTCTCGTGGTGCGACCGCCCGCCTGCGGTCAACAGGTTCCTCGGCGTTCAGTGGTTGGCGAACACGCTTTATCCCAACGCGTACAAGGTCGACATGGTCAGTGTGACCAAGGAGTTCTACAGCTTGTTCTATCACGTCGACTTGACGGACTCCCAAGCAAAGGAGCTGCTCGGCAACAGCTACACGAAGTAACAGGAGACCGCTCACAGAAGAAGGTTGACCCCGATCTGCGGCCTAGGAGTCGGGCTGGGCCTCAGATCGGGGTTTGTGGCGGTACGCGAACGACCCCGAGACGGACTATGCGATACGAGGAGAGAAGGATGTTGCTCACGGAACATGATTGGAATGGAGAGTGGATGCAGTTGCAGGCGAATCGCAGCTACGACGACTCCCCCTCATACTGGGACAAGCGCGCCCCCTCCTTCGCCACGAAGGCCGGCACGTCGCACTATGCGTCGGAATTCCTCGAATACGCCCAGATCGCTCCGGGGGCGACCGTCTTGGATTTCGGATGCGGTGCGGGCACTCTTTCGCTGCCGCTGGCACGCCAGGGTCACCAGGTAACGTCTGCCGACTTCTCACCGGCTATGCTTTCGCTCCTTGAGCAGCAGGCTGCCAAAGAGGGCCTCTCGTCGATCCGCACCGTGCGCGCGAGCTGGGACGACGACTGGGAGGCGGCGGGTGTCGGTCAGGCTGACGTTGCGATCGCATCGCGTTCGATTGCCGTCGCCGACCTGGGTTCGGCGCTTCGCAAGCTCAACGCCGCTGCCCGGTATCGCGTTTGCCTGACCCTGGCGGCAGGAGGCTCTCCTCGGCATGACAGCCGGATCTTCGCCGCTATCGGCCGCGAATTCCCAACCGACCTTGGCTATGTCTACGCCATGAACATCCTCTTTCAGATGGGGATCAGGCCCGAACTTCGCTTCATTGAGAGCACGAAGCCCGAGTTCTTCGCGACTCGCGAGGATGCGAGGAGAGTCGTCTCTGACATGTTGTCCGACGTGAGTCTACGAGAGGAGGAGCTGCTCGAGCGTTACCTCGCCGAGCATCTTGTGCCAGGAGTCGATCGTAAAGGCGAGTCCTGCTGGGAATGGGCTGAGCCGAGGATTGTCATATGGGCGTTCATCTCTTGGCGCCAAGAGCGCTCCAGTCGCGCTATCTCGTCTTGCTGCGGGCGCGACGAACAGTGATCGTGATGAATCAGACGCACGCGGACGCACAGTGCGCGCAAGTCACCCGGCGCATATTCTGCCGATGGCTCGGCGGTGGACTCCTCGTGACGCTGGCCGCGACCGCTCTTCCTGGCTGCAAGGCCGCGGACCAGTTCTTCACTGGAGAGCGCACGATAACCGATGACGCCGGCCGGCAACTGAAGATCCCGACGGTTTCGAAATTGAAGCGCATCTACTTTACGAGCTCGCTCGCCCAGATCTTCTGCTTCACCCTCGCGCCGGACTTGATCGCCGGTACGGGGCTCCAGTTTACGAAGAAGGAACTCAAGTACCTGCCGAAGGGCACGGCCGACCTGCCGTACATGGGGACGCTTTCGGGGGGCGCGGAGATCGACCGCGAGGCCCTGTTGGTCGAAGACGTGCAGGTCATCTTCTCGATCAGCGGAGTCGCACTCACGAAGACGAACATCTCCGAAGCCCAAGATCTGCAGACTCAGACAAACATTCCCGTCGTCGTCATCGACGGCTCGTTTGATCGCATCGCGCAGGCGTATCGGCTCCTCGGCGAAGTCCTTGGCCAAGAGAAGCGCGCGGAGGAACTCGCCTCGTACTGCGAGAAAGTCTACTCGGCGGTCACGGAGGCCATCACAAAGGTGCCGAGCGATCGGCGCGTCTCGCTCTACTACGCCGAGGGACCCGAGGGGCTGCAGACGGAGCCGGACGTGTCTGAGCACGCGCTCACGTTCGCAGTTGCGGGCGCGAACAACGTGGCAGCGGTGCCGGAGACGCAGGGGCTCGGCATGTCGAATGTCTCACTCGAGCAGGTGCTCAAGTGGAACCCGCAGGTGATCGTCGCATGGGACGACGTCGTGCGCGGAGGTGCAGACGAGTACATCAGGAAGAGCCCGGACTGGGCGTCGATCACGGCGGTGAAAGAGGGCAGGGTCTACACCATGCCGAACGCGCCCTATGCGTGGTGCGACCGCCCGCCCGGAGTGAACCGGCTCGTCGGCATCCAGTGGGTCGCGAACATGCTCTATCCCGATGCCTATGACGTTGACATGGTTGAAGAGGTGAAGAAGTTCTACGCGAAGTTCTACTGGGTCGACGTGACTGACGCCGACGTCAAGGAGCTTCTCGGCAACAGTTATCCGCCGTACCGCGCGTGATTCGGTCGGCATACAGCGGCCGGCAATCATTCCGAGCACCGGGAGACAAGAAGCACCACATGAGAGAGGCAAGGAGACATACGAGGGCACGGAGAGCATGCGGCATGCTGCTCACCGTGGCTGTTGTACTCCTCTCCATCTCGGGATTCTTCGTCCCGTCGCCGACGGCGTCGCAGGCGACTGGGGCGGCGCAGGGTCGTACTTGGGGGTGTTCGGCGTTCGGTGTCCAAGCCGCCCAAGCCGAGACGGTCACTCCCGAACCAAGCCCGACGGTTCTGCAGATCGACCTGTATGGCTGCACGACCGACGCGAACGGCGGCTGGATCAAGAAGCTCGGTCGCACGACTGAAGGTGGCGAGTACTTTGTCGCCGAGGGGATCGGGACTCTCGGCGGTCAGTTGCGCATGCTGGCGTGTGTGACGTGGAGCGACGGCTCGGCGCACTACCAGAATGAGGCCGACTGGCGGGATGTCACGCTGGCTTGGAAGACCAACAACGCTGACATCGCGACGGTCGACTCGCGAGGCGTGGTCACCGCCGTGGGCGATGGCACGGTCAGGATAACCGCCACAGCTCCCAACGGCACGTCGGGCTCCGTCAACATCAGGATATTCGGCCAGAGTGGCGCCTATGTCACGAACGTGGACATCGTCAACGACGTGGGCGTCAGTTATGGTGACAGTCGGATCGGCTTCGACAAGGTCGATTCCTCCTCCAACGTGCACCTATACGCGCGCATCACCTACTCCGATGGCAAGGTCGCGTGCAACGCTCCCAACGCTTCGGACTACACCGCGTTGGCAGATCTCTCCACACTCTCGTGGTCGGTCTCGAACATCGACGTCGGCTACGTGAATGCCACCTCCGGCAACTTCATCGCGAAAGCTCAAGGCACCGTGGCCGTCTATGCTCGTATGACCGGAGGTGATCCCGCCGCCAACGGCGGTGCCGTGCAGGACCGCGTGTGGGTCGTGATCGACACGGGAACCGGTAGCGATGAGTACCTGCCGAGCGACTCGCTCGAGATCAAGATTGTCTACCAGGACGATGAGTCGCTTGTCGCGGAGACGCACATCTACTCGATTGCCCAGCTGCGCGACATCCAGACCGCACGGTGCACGTACACGCTGACACGGAGCGCGGGCAACTACGTCACCGACAGCGCCGAGGGCATCTACCTGTCCACGCTCATCGAGCAGCTCGGAGTCTCGCTGAACGAGGTCTACGCGTTCCGCTTCGCGGCGAACGATGGTGCGAACCCGGGCGCCATCACCAGCCGGTTCCTCTTCGACTACACACGCTACTACTTTCCGTACTTCGACACCGGCGGGCTAATGGCTGATCGGCAGGTCGTCATGCCGATGCTTGCGTTCGCTGACAATTGGCGCGAGGGCGGGTCCTGCGAAGAGGAGTACTCGGGACTCAACCCTGGAACCTGCCTGCGCCTACTCTTCGGGTCGACGGGCGCTGCCGACGCGTCGACCGCGAAGTCGATCAAGTACATTCACACGATGACCATCGTGATGGCTGGGTCGCCGCCGGTCGGAAGTGGCGGCGACGGGGGATCGGGTGGCAGCTCCGGTACCGGCTCCGGGTCGGAGTCCGGATCCGGCGTAGACACTGGCAGTGGCAACGTCTCCGTGCTGGTCACTGCCGACGGTGGCGGAAGCGGAACCGGAGGCAGCGCCGACTCCGGGGACGGTGCGGCAAAGGGCCGCTGGCAGGTCTTCGAGATGATGGGTTCGTCGGCGTCGGACATTGATCCCATCGACTTCACCAACCCGCTTCAACCCTGGGCTCTGCCGTCGGCGGTGGCACTGATGCTCGTCGGCGCTTCCTATGTATTCCTGCGATTCAAGAAGGAACTTACCTAACCATGGACACGCTATATCTCAGAGACATGCTCCATCTGGTTTCACAGTCGATGCTCGTCCCAGTGATGGCTTTGCTGATAGCCCTCATCGCGTTCTCGCTCTTCCACGTCGGTTCGGTCATCGCCGAGTTCTTCACCGAGCGCCGCCACTTCAAGGTGGTGATGCCCAAGCTCGTGAACGCGATCCACGACGCCGACGGCGGGGGGCTCACGGGCGTCATTGAGGATAGCGGGCTCTTGCGCAAGCAGAAGGACGCGCTCATCACGCTCGCCGACAATATCGACCTGCCCGACGACGACCTCTATGCACTCGCGAAGTCATCGGTGTTCGAGACGAATGCGCGATACGAGAAGACGCTGTCGCACATGAACCTGTCGGTCAAGATCGCACCGATGCTCGGACTCATGGGAACGCTCATCCCGCTCGGCCCAGGCGTCGTGGCGCTTGGCCAAGGCGACACGGCGACGCTCTCGAAGTCCCTTCTGATCGCATTCGACGGCACCGTCACCGGCCTCGTCATCGCAATCGTTTGCATGGCGGTCGTCACGCTCAGGAAGCGCTGGTACGGCGCGTACATGGTTTCTCTCGAGTCCGCCGCAACCTGCATCCTCGAAAAGGCGGCCGAACGTAATTCCGGCAAGACTCCGAAAGAAAGCTCAGGCGAATAGCGATGGCGCGGACTCTGAGAGGTAGCGCATTCCTCCATACCGCACTCAGCGACGAGAGCGAGGTCGATCCGCGCACGTCGCTCGTGAACCTCGTTGACGTGATGCTGGTGTTCTCGTGCGGGCTCATGGTCGCGCTGCTGTCGTACTGGAATCTCGACTTCTCCTCCGTGAAGCTCGTGAAACAGGACGCGATGACGGAAATGAGCAAGGTCCAGGAGCTTGCCGAGGAGCTGACGTCCGGGAGCGGCCTTTACACCCAGGTCGGTACCGTCTACCAAGATCCGACTTCCGGCAAGCTCTACCTAGTGAAGGGTGCGGACGGCGGCTCGAGCAGCGGTTCCGGTGAGGAGACTGCGGCGCCGAGCGCGACAAGTCGAGCACAAGGCGCGGACTAGCGTTATTCCGTCGGCGCGCATTCGCGGACGATGCGAGGAAGCAGGAACGGTCGGTACAGGGGATGGGGCGCAATGTTGACTGCGCCGAGGAAGGAAGAGCGATGATTGGCCTTGGGGTCAAGCACACTTCAAGCCGCTCGCGTCTGTTCACGTCGGACAAGCGGGAGAGCGGCAAGCCGAACCGAAGGCCGAGACGCGCAGGTCTTGCGCTGATCGGGACTGTCGCAGTGCTCGTTGCGGGCGCGGCCACCGCCTATGCGTCGTACGCGACACCGGACACTTCGTGGTACACCTCAAACCCTGCCGCCTCGTCCTTCACGCTCCCGGGAACGACCGGCGCATGGAGCGGGTTCTCGGCGCTGGTGAATGGCGAGATCGACACCAACGGCGACGGTAAGGTCATCGCCGCCGATGACGCCGTGAACTTCGCTGGGAAGACCGTGACGATGGGCGGGAACGTCAATCTCCTCGGCGGTTATGGCAACCAGTCCAAGCCGATCGGGACGATGACGCATCCGTTCGACGGGACTTTCGATGGTGCCGGCAAGGAGATAGCCGGTCTTGCGGTGACCCAAGCGACGGACACTTCGAATGCCGGTCTTTTCGGTGTCACAGGCCCTAACTCCGTGATCAGGAACCTGAGCCTGACGGACTCTTGCAGGGTTACTGTGCAGTCGTCTTCGGCGTTCGTCGAGAACATAGGCGGGCTCGTCGGCGACTGCCAAGGCAGCATCCAGAACTGCGCGAGCGCGGCTGCGGTGACCGTCGTCTGGGACGATGGCGCAGCCGGCGGTAACCGATCGGCTGCGGTCGTCATAACCAATGTCGCCGGCATTGCCGGCATCTGCGACAAGGACATCTCCGGTTGCTCGTTCTCGGGGAGCGTCAGGGTATCCACGCCCGCGAACGCATTCCTCGACAACGATGGCAAGAGCGTCACTTCAGTCGCCATCAACATCGGTGGCGTGGTCGGCCGCTCCGGTGGCGCTCCCAGCCAAGCGGGTCTCGGCACGCATGGCGACATTTCGGGCTGCAGTAACTCCGGTTCAATCACGGTCGTCACGTCGGGCGCCGGTGGAGTCGACCGCTTCGGCGAGGTTGTGGCTTCGGCGTCCGGCTATGTCGGGGGCGTGGGCGGGATCACGATCGGCAACGTAAGCGATTGTACAAACCACGGCACGATCGTGTGCACGTCCGCCACCGACACCTCGGACCTCGACTCAACGGCACTGCTGAATTCCGCTGGCGGCGGAGACGGGGTGGGTGGCATCATCGGTTCGCTGCGCGGTTCGACCCTGTCCGGTCTCGCCACGGAGGGCACCGACGCCGGCATCGATGGCGGCGGCATAGATCCTCTCGTTCTCACCGGTTGCTACAACGACGGCTACGTTTCCGGCCTCCACGCTGTTGGCGGAATCTGCGGTACCGCGGGCACGTATACGAAGATCACGCGTTGCGCGAACGGAACGACCTTCGACACGACCGGTCTTGTCGGCCACGTCCGCACGACCCGATGGAACAAGCCAGCCGGCGCGGGAATCGTCGGCCAGAGCTACGGCGTCGTCTCCTACTGCCGGAACCATGGCGACAGCGAGAACACTCAGACGGGCTACTACACGGCCGGCATCGTTGGCATGCTCGTCACCTACACCCAGAACGGGAGCATCCGGCATCCGGTTCCAGAGGTGTACGCCTGCTACAACACAGGTCAGGTGTACTGCAACGCGGTGAGTCTGACCTACAAGGAAGGCGGGATCGTCGGCGAGAACAACGGTAGGGTCCATGACTGTCTGCTCCTCGCGGGTACGGTGAGCAAGGCATCGACGCGGAGCGACGCCTTTGTTGGTGAGGATATCGGCGTAGTGAGCGACTGCGCCGTCGTGTACCCCACCGACGCCGAGGCGGCAGCCAACACCGCGATCTCGCTTACGTCGAGCAGGGCGACCGCACTTCTCAACGCCTATGCTCCCGTGGAGATGTGGGCAAGCTACTACATCGGCGTCCCGGGGACGAACCACGGCTATCCGGTGCTGAACGGCGAAGCGACACCGGTCACGACCGACCTGTCGACGATTCCCTGCTCCATCACCCGTGTCTTGAACGCGAAGTACTCGGTGTCCTTCAATCCGACCCCGAAGTTGCATGTGGTGGCGACCATCAGCGGCAATCAGGTCGAGCTTGTCGAGGGAGCCGACTATGTCGTTGTCGGCGACGGTGCGGCGCTGGACGGAAACGGCGTCTGCAAAGGCGTGACACCCGGCACGGCCCCATATTCGGCGAGCATCAGGGGCATGGGCGCCTATAGCGGACAGACGGGTAGTGTCACCTATGGGATCGACAAGGGTGACTTCTCCACGTGCGTGGTCTCTGTCGCGCACGCCAGATACACAGGCGTAGCGCAGAATGCACCGGCGGTCAGCGTGAGGGACGCGGGCGGCGGGACTGTCGACTCCTCCGTGTACACGTACCTCGTCAACTACGGCAAGGACTGCACCAACGTCTCGTACGACTTGAGGGTTCCGGGAACGCCAACGACCTCGAACAACTACCCTGTTGTTGCGTCGGCCAAAGCCAACAGCAACTACACAGGAAGCGTTACCGGCTATTACGTGATCGACAAGATCGATCTCTACCTGCAGTGCGACGTAATCGGCGTGACGTATGGCGATCGCGTCTGGTACTGGGACGAGAACCAAGACAAGTTCTACGAAGCCAGAGTGAAGAAGGACGGCTCCGGCAACGTCATCCACGATCCCGGGACCGGCTACCCTGAGGTCTATGCGCTGCCGGACGTAGCCGATACCACCGGGAACACGTTTTCTGCTGGAAGGATGCTGAAGGCCGCCGAGCCGCTTCACGTGGACGGCAGCGGTAATCCGGTCTACGGGATGAGCGTTGACTACACCGGTGAGGAGATCAACCCCGAGGTCATGGGTGTGTTGTGGGGAAGCCGCAGCCTTACCAACGGCGGAGACTACCTCGCCATTTATGGCGGGGGATCCAGCGGCGATCTGATCGACGCAGGCGCGGTTGCGAATCTGGAAGCGCAGACCACAGGAGCAGTGACAGTCCGCTATGGGTCGGGTGATACGTGGCTTTCCAACTACGTGCTGATGACCTTCGATATCAACCAGGTTACTGCGACGAACGGCGACGGCAAGCTTGCAGTTGGCCAGATTCGCAATGAGGTTGCGTACAACGGCGGCCAGCTGCCGACAGGAATGACACCCAAGGTCACGTACGTTGGGAACACCGTCGATCCCTCCAACTACACAGCCACGTTCGATCATCTTGTTCGCGGCGGCGCGACGATCACCTCTCCGACGACCTATCAAGTCGGCGACGTCTTGTACTACGCCATCGTGCCTACCGAGGAGGGAAGCGTCAGGTTCGCCACGGTGACCTTGTCGTGGACGATCTCAAGTAGGCCTCTCACCAACATCGGGACCGGATGCACGGTTACCCTAGGGTCGGTGACCTACACCCCCGCCGGAACACCGGTTCCTCAGGTGATCGTCACCGACAACTCGACGCACGAGACGCTGGTTGCGGGTGTGGACTATGAACTGAGCGGACTGAGCGTCTCGGCGAACGCTAGGCCGGGCACCGGAAACCTGACAGTCACGGGCGAGGGATTTTACACAGGCACGTCCGTGGCGAAGCCGTTCACGATCAACAAGGGCACCCTGAAGGCGTCCGATTTTGACACCTACGCGAACATCAAGATCGGCAATGGCGATTCCGACAACCCCGTGATGTCCTACGTCGGCAAGGCGTTCGCCTACCGGGTCAACGGCTACTCGGCGGCCGACCTTGCATCCATCCTAACCGTTGCATGGAAGACCGATCCGACCGTTCACATCACCGGCGAAGCGGTGAACGCGTACGAGAAGGGCTGCTTCAGCGTCACCCAAATCCTGAATGCGAATGCCGAGCCTGTGTCCAAGGCGGCCGAACCTGGAATCTACACGCTAAGACTGGTGCCGAATACCTTGGCATCGACCAACTACCTGAATCTCGCGGCAGACTTCTCTCTTAGCCTTGAGGTCGAGATCCGGCCTGCGACGCTCGATCACAAGTACTACTACTACTATGACCACAACGGCGTAAGGACGAGCACATACATCAGCAACTGGCGCTACTACCAATGGGCTTCCATCGCGTACGCGAAGAACTCCTACATCTACACCGGTAATGCGATCGTCCCGTCGGTCACGATCGTCGATTCAGGCAAGAGTGCCGCTTTTGATCCCAGCGACTTCACGGTTACCGTGAACCAGTCCGGCCCCGGGGAGGGCGGCGGCGTCACCAACGTCGGGAATGCGTATACCGTCACGGTTGCCGGTAACGCGGAGGGAGCTCATCTGCGGGGTACGTCCGCGACGAACGCCTCGACGTTCATAGGGACGTTCTCGATCACCCCGGCGAGTCTGAGCGACGGAAGCGTCAACATCTCAGTCGCGCAGGCATTCTACGCCGGGAGCCCTGTGACGCCGGAGGTCACCTTTACCGATGCGTCAACCGGCGCGCCCCTCAACTTCAAGTCGGGCACTGACTACACGCTTGCGTACAGCAACAACAACGGTCTCGGCACAGGGCACGTCACGATAACGCCGAGCGGCTCAAACGTGCTCGGAAGCGCCGTTACCAAGGACTTCGCGATCGTTGCAGGCGCGCCCATTTCGACTGCCTCAATCGCAGCGATTTCCAACCAGACGTACACCGGTTCGGCCATCACGCCAACAGTTGTCGTGACGGACGGTTCGACAACGCTCGCCGAGGGGACCGACTACACCGTTGCCTACACCAACAACGTCAACACTGGCACCGCGACTGTCACGATCACGGGTAAGGGCGAATACGGAGGGACCAAGAACGCGACCTTCACGATCACACCGAAGGCGATTTCCTCGGCGAGCATCTCGGCGATCCCCGATCAGATCCAGACCGGCTCGGCGATAGTGCCAACGGCCACGGTGAAGGACGGCTCCACCACGCTCGCGAAGGGCACGGACTACACCATCGCCTACCAGGACAATGTGGCGGTGGGAGCCGCCAGTCTCACCATCACCGGCAAGGGCAACTACACCGGGACCAAGAGCGCGACGTTTTCGATCGTCGCCGACAGAATCGCACCGGTGACAACGCTCGCCGGCATCACTTCGGGAGGCAGCTACACGGGTTCGGCGATGTTCATGCTGTCGGCGACCGATGTCGGCGTGGGCGGCGTCAGCACCTATTACATCCTGGACGCCGATCCGCAGAGGACGTACTCGGCGCCTGTGAGCGTGTCCGGGGTCGGCAACCACACGCTGCATTTCTGGTCGGCCGACGCTGCAGGAAACGCAGAGGCCACTACAACAGTCGGTTTCACGGTGAAGGCAGCGTCGACGCCCATGCCGGTCTTCCGCTTCTACAACAAGCTCAACGGCAGCCACTTCTACACGGCCTCAGCCGAGGAGCGCGACGTCGTGATCGGCCGCTGGTCATCCACGTACACCTACGAGGGGCCGGCATACTCGGTTAACACAGCGAACCCCAACAACAGCGCTCCGCTGTACCGCTTCTACAACAAGCTCAACGGCAGCCACTTCTACACGGCATCAGCCGAGGAGCGCGACACCGTCATCGCACTCTGGTCGTCCACGTATACCTACGAGGGACCCGCATATTGCGTCTGCGCGGCGAATGTCGTGGGAGCGACACTGGTATTCCGCTTCTACAACAAGCTCAACGGCAGCCACTTCTACACGGCATCAGCCGAGGAGCGCGACACCGTTGTCGCACTCTGGTCGTCCACATATACCTACGAAGGGCCGGTGTTCTGGCTGGCGCCGTAGTTTTTCAGCCGGAAGACGCACCGTCTATTCAGTGAGGAGGTCGCGACAAAGACGTAGCAATTGAAGATCCGCTCCGAGACCGTCGTCCTACCGGCTTGCGCCAATGGATGCGGTTCCTGCCGCGAAGGCACTGGCCGGGCTGGAAACGCCCCGACCACCCGAAACCCCAGTTCATATGGGGTGGAATTGGAAAGGAGGCGAAGTCGTGGCTGAATCTTGGCTCGCACTGGAGAATCCTCGCTGGGCGCCGTGCGCTTTCGGGGGAGTGTCAAGGGAAGCAAGGCGTCGTCTGCCGGATTGCCGCGTCGTGCGGCTCTCGATCATGAAAGGGGACAAGACAGCGTGAATCTACACAAGAGAGTTCGTCGGATAATCCGAGGAGGGAAGATCACCAGCGTCATATTGACGGCGGCGTTGCTGCTGGCGCTCACTCCACTCACTGCTCTTGCGACTGGAACCGACATCGCCAGCACCACGGTAGCCTCCGTCGCGGACCAAGCCTATACCGGGTTGGCGATCACACCGAACGTGACAATCACTGACGGTAGCACTACGCTCGTGAAGGACACCGACTACACGTTGGGCTACGCCAACAATACCAACCCCGGTACCGCGAGTATCACGATCACGGGCACGGGCAACTACACGGGCACAAAGACAGTATCTTTCAAGATTGTGGCCGCATTCACCGTGAAGTACGTCGACGCCTCTGGCGCCGTCCAGGTGGCCAAGGCCTTCACGAGCGCCGACCTCGCGTCGATGGCCACGAGCGGCAAGCTTGGCTACATGTACAACAAGAACGGCGTCTGGCAGCTTATTGGCACTGACTCTCACGTCACGCTCTCAGACATCTTCGCGGCCTCGAGTCTGCCAGCCGGCACCTGGGCGGCGGGCAAGACGCTGAGTTTCGCGGCAACCGACGGCGCCTACACGAAGTACTATCCGACCTACGAGGAGCTCTCGGCCAACCTCTACTTCTACGGCGACACCACACCGAGCGGCTCGCTGTCCGGTGAAGGCAGTGCCGCGCCGGCTGTGATCGCCCTTAAGAGCGGCAATGCCGCCGTTTCAGGGACGGCCGCCGATACCTTGGCAAGCGTCTCGACCAACACCTCCGACACGCCGCGCTTCCTCGCCGGTTTCGCCTCCACGACCCCGGCGGCAAACGGGGGCAACCGCTTCCCGTCCAAGGTCAACTCGGTCACCATCACGCGTGCTCTGGCCAATGCGACCGCTTCCGCCATCCCCGACCAGGCCTACACGGGCTCGGCGATCACGCCGAGCGTCACTCTGACCGACGGGTCTGCAACGCTGGTCAAGGACACCGACTACACGGTGACCTACGCCGACAACATCAACATCGGTACGGCGACGGTGACCCTCGCCGGCAAGGGCAACTACACAGGAACCAAGACGGTGACCTTTGCGATCAAGATGGGATCGAACCTTTCGTTCGTCTACCGCTTCTACAACAAGACCAACGGCAGCCACTTCTACACCGCTTCCACCGAGGAGCGCGACGTCGTGATCGCTCGTTGGTCCGACACATACGCAAGTGAGGGCGTGGCCCTTTCCGTAAATACGGCAGATCCGTACAACAACGCCCCGCTCTACCGCTTCTACAACAAGACCAACGGCAGCCACTTCTACACCGCTTCCACCGAGGAGCGCGACGTCGTGATCGCTCGTTGGTCTGCGATCTATCAGTACGAGGGCGTGGCATACAACGTGTGTGCGACGGCGAGAGCCGGAGCGACCCCCGTCTACCGCTTCTACAACAAGACCAACGGCAGCCACTTCTACACCGCTTCCACCGGGGAGCGCGACGTCGTGATCGCTCGTTGGTCCGACACATACGTGAACGAAGGAGTCGCATACTGGCTCGCTGAGTAGCGATCCGCTCTTCAGTGGGCGAAGCGCAACTATGCTCCCGAGGCTGGGGTTAGCCTCGGGAGTCGCGCTTGTCTTGAGGGGGTCAGCGAGAGAGCAGGAAGGATGGCGTCGGAGTGACTAATAGCTGGGGACTGTACGACCGACTGCTCGCCGAGATCCCGGAGGACCGGCTTGTCGAATCCTATCTGATTGGAAGCGGCTGGACGCTGGTCGACGCGGGCGGGCTGGGCGTCGCAATGACGTGCAGAGACGAATGCTGCGAAGGGGGAGGGATGCGGGCTTCGGCCACAGGACGGAGCCTCCGGGCCCTCGCAGAATCTGTCCGGAGCTGGAGCCTTTCTGAGGCCTCGCTGGGGATGGCCGCGATGAACGCGCACTACAACATTGCGCACCGTATCGAGGAGTGGACCGGACGGTCTCTTGCTCAGCTGGCAGCGCCGATGGCCTTCCACTCCCTGCGTTCTGATGTTGTCGGGAAGAAGGTCGGGGTCATCGGCCATTTCCCGGAACTCGAGGTGCTAAGTGACATCTGCGAGCTCTCGGTCTTTGAACGCCGCACTCAGCCGGGCGATCTGCCCGATTTCGCCGAGGAATACCTTCTACCCGAGCAGGATTACCTCTTCATCACAGGTGTCACCCTCATCAACAAGACGCTGCCGAGAATCCTGCAACTCGCAAGAGATGCGTGTGTGGTGATGGTCGGGCCAAGTGTTCCACTCACGCCCATACTCTTCGAGTGGGGCGTCGACGTGCTTGCAGGCACAATAGTCGCCGATCGCGATGGTGTCTGGCGTACGACCGCCGAGGCGGGCGTGCACGGCATATGGAAACACGGCGCCGTTGCTGTTCAGATAACAGCTGATGATTATGCTCGGCGGATCGGATCAAAACTCTATCCACAAGAAGCATCTTCTGCACAAGGAGAGTACCTATGAAAACGTTCGAAGAAGACATGGCAGTCGGCTGTGCCTACCACGGTCACTTGTGTGGCGGCATCGTTCTTGGAGTGCGGATGGCGCGGTACGCCTGCGCGGCTCTCGGCATCGAGGATCCCCGCCAGGATCGCGATCTCATGGTGTATGTCGAGGCGGCTCGCTGCGCGTCCGATGGCGCGTATGCCGTCACCGGCCTCACCATCGGCAAGCGTCGCCTCAAGCTGATCGACATAGGCAGAATGGCGATGACGTTTGTGGATTCCCGCACGGGCAAGGGGATTCGCGTTGTCCCGCGCCCTGAGGTGCCGAAGATTCCTAAGGAAGGGGACCTGATCGCGTTTCTTGAGCCTTTCTCGGATGAGGAACTCTTCACAGTGCAGTCCGTCTATGTTGACATTGCACTCGAGGACATGCCCGGAACCCACCGTAAGGCCCAATGCGAGGAGTGCGGCGAGTTCGTGATGGACGGCCGAGAGGTCGTTGTCCATGGGCGTACGCTCTGTGCGATGTGTGCCGGGAAGGCCGCGTACTATACGGTTCTTGACTAGCGGCGCATAAAGGGCGGTCCGCTACTGGCGTTCCCGCTCCAACAGCGCACGCTTGCGCTCCACGCCCCAGCGGTAGCCGGTGAGCGTTCCATCGGCGCCGATTACCCGGTGGCAGGGGACGAGCACTGCGACAGGGTTCGCGCCACACGCTCCGGCGACGGCGCGTACCGCCGTCGGGCGCCCGATCTTGGCCGCGATCTGCCCGTACGTCTGCGTCTCTCCGGGCGGGATGGCTTGCAGCGCCTCCCAGACTTGCTTGCGGAAGGGTGTGCCGCGCAGGTCGAGGGGGAGTTCGGTCGCATGCGCGCTTCCGGGCGCTTCCACGCGATCGACAACCTCGGTGATCCACGCAGGGTCGAGGTCCCCGGACGGTTCGATAGCGGCTCCGGGGAAGCGGCGTGCTGCTTCGGCGACGAGGGCGTCTGCGGAATCGTCGAAAGCGACGAAGCACACCCCCCGATCGGAGGCTGCGGCAAGCATGGTACCCAGTGAGGTGTCGGCCACGGTGTAGTGGATCGTCTCGGCGGCGTTAGCGTTCATGGGGCGGTCCCCTCATTGTGCGCGGAATAGTGTCTATCGGGAGTCTACCCCCGAGAGACATGCAGATTCCATCTGTTGAGAGAAGTCGGCATGACAATCGCTGTCCCCAATGTCACGGAGCATTCCGAGGGGCGCATTCGGGCGACCCGCCGACTCGAAGGGGGTGATCCAGCAGTGCGAAGTAATCACATCGCTGTGCTGGTCCTGACCGATTCCGCGCATGCGGAGGTCGGGCCCGCGTAGGGCGGCGGCGTTCCGGGTGACAAACCCGAGCGTTAGCGCAAACCGAGAAATCGGATGAACGTCGCTGTTCGGCAGCGATGGGAAGGGGCCCCGGAGACGGGGTCCTTTCTTTTGCTCACGCGAAGATCAGCAGGATCCCGGCGCCGAGCACGGCGCGCCTCGCACGAACTCCGGTGCCGCCGCCATCTCCGCGGCCACGCGCGCGCGGTCGCCGCCCGCGTGCAGCAGGCAGGTCACGTCTTCGGCCATCGGATCGCCGGTGCGCTGCCACGCCTTCGCCCGACAGCCTCGGCAGATACGGGAGTACTCGCACTCCTCGGGGGAGCATGCCCCCTTCGCTTCCTGCTGGTCGAGCTTGTAGAGCTCGGCGACGGCGTCTTGCAGCGACATCTCGCGCACGTTGCCGATCGTCCAGTCCTGCGCGAACTGGCACGGCATGATGCCGCCCTCGGAGTTGATGTTCATGTGCCCCTTACCCACAGGGCATGCCGAGACGATCTTGAGCCGCTCGAGCCCATTGCTGATGTCTAAGTCGCGCTCGAGGAACTGCTCGGCGACGTAGGGGATAAATGACGGCATCGCGCCGATGTCCCACTCCAGCGTGGATTCCTTGGACAGGATGTCGTCGACGACGAAGTCGCCGAGTTCGCGCCACTGTTCGGCGGTGATACGGCCGTCGTCCTCGCCTTCGCTGCGGCCGGCGGTGATGAGGTCGCAGAAGTAGATGAGGCCGCAGTCAAGCGCCTTGGCCTCGGCGATGAGGTCGTAGACGTAGGGCCAGGTCGCGGCGCTGATGGCGGTTTTGACCGCGACGCCGACGCTCTCTTCGCGAAGTGTACGGATCGCTTCTAGTACTCGCGCGCGGGTGCCGGGCACGCCGACCATTGCGTCGTGAAACTCGTCGGGGCCGTAAAGCGAGGTCGCGACCCAGCGGACGCCCTTGGCTTTCAGGCGCTGGGCGGCGTCGCGGTCGATGAGTGTACAGTTGGTCGAGATGGTCGGCCGGATGCCGTGGCTGTGCGTCCGTTCGAGGATATCCCAGAAGTTCGGCCGCAGCATCGGTTCGCCACCCGAAAGGAAGAGGGCCGGCAGGCGGCGTTCGCCCATCTGGTCGACGAGCGCGATCGTCTCGGCATCGGTGAGTTCGGCGGGTCGGCCGTGGCCGTCGGCGGCCATGTAGCAGTGATCACAGAGCAGGTTGCAGCGGTTGGTGATGTTCCAGATCACGTCGCTGGGCCGCCCCAGCTTGAAGGCAGTGATCGCCTTGTTCTCGACGGAAGAGAGCGGTCCCTTGAAGAAGAGCGAGCGTACGTGCGCCAAGAGGTGGCCTCCCGTGTGCAGAATCAGTAATCGTCTCAAGAGCGCCATCGTGGCGCGGCGTGGCGGTCGTGCCGTGCGCGTACACCAGTATGCAACCTCCGCGCCATATTCGCATCCGCCCGCTTTCCTTCTGTGGACGCCGTCTGTGGACCGACGTCATTCAATGCGCCCTGACGCGTGCGTTCGCGGGTCGATTAATGCCGTTGATGGCGCTGACGAGGGGTTCATCTACCGAATGATTCAGAGGAGTGATATCTAGTTAGACGTATGTTCTTGAGCAAGAGCACAAAGGAGGAGGAGGATTGGGAACTCTAAGTTTCTTGATCTTGTTTCCGCTGATCGTGGCGGGAGTTCTCTTGGTGGTCAGGAATGACCGAGCAAGGGGGGTGATCGTCACCGTATCCGCAGTCGCGATCGCGGCGGGGTCGATCGCGTTGGCTGTTCAGTATCTGACTGGTTCGGCAGTGCACTTCGAATTCGAGAGCGAGGCGGTGAGCCTCGCTGCATTGGGCATCGACCTCTTGATCTCACTCTTCATCATCTTTGTTGGGCTCAAGCATAAGCAGTATCTTGCGGTGGCCCTTGCCGCCATTCAGGCAGCAATCGTGGTGTGGTTCGATCTCGGTCCCGCCCACGCGATCGTGGTTGAGAACAACCTCTATGTCGATACGCTCTCGGTGATCATGGCCCTTATCATCGGCATCATCGGCTCGGGTATCTGCGTGTACGCCATCGGCTACATGCGCGATTTCGCGCAGCACCATGCGGATGTCCCCGACAGAAGGCCGATGTTCTTCGCGGTGATGTTCCTCTTCCTCTCCGCGATGTTTGGTGTGGTGTTTTCCAACAACCTCTCGTGGCTCTTCACCGCATGGGAGGTCACCACGGTGTGCTCGTTCCTGCTTATCGGCTACACGCGCACGCCCGAAGCCACAAACAACGCCTTCCTGCAGATCGTCATGAACCTAGCGGGCGGCCTTGGATTCGCTATCGCTATCGCCTGGATCGGCACACAGTTTGGGACGCTCGAACTCTCCGGGCTCATCTCGCTCGGTCTCTCCGGAGCCGCCACCGTGGTACCGGTGCTGCTCCTCGCATTCGCGGCAATGACCAAGGCCGCTCAGATGCCGTTCCACACGTGGCTCTTGGGCGCGATGGTCGCGCCCACGCCCACGAGCGCGCTTCTACACTCCTCGACCATGGTCAAGGCCGGCGTTTTCCTTCTGCTCAAACTCTCCCCGGTGCTGGGTTTGAGCCTCGCCGGTCACTGGAACGTCGCCGGCATCACGGTTCAGCTCGTCGGAGGCGTGACCTTCCTGATGTGCTCCCTGGCGGCCATTACGCAATCCAACGCCAAGCGCGTGCTGGCATACTCCACAATCGCCAACCTAGGTCTCATTACCGCGTGTGCCGGTATCGGCACCTCCGAAGCGGTGTGGGCGGCCATCTTCCTCATCATCTTCCATGCCGCGGCCAAGTCCTTGCTGTTTCTGTGCGTGGGCACCGCCGAGCACCACATCGGCTCTCGTGACATCGAGGACATGGACGGGCTCTTCACCTCGATGCCGTCGCTTGCCCGCTTCATGGTCATCGGCATCGCCGGTATGTTCATCGCGCCGTTCGGCATGCTCGTCTCCAAGTGGGCAGCCTTGGGTGCATTCGTCGACTCGGGCAACATCATCCTGGTCTTCCTGCTTGTGTTCGGCAGTGCGGCGACCTTTTTCTTCTGGGCCAAGTGGCTTGCCAAGGTCACCGCGATCGCGGGGCCAGCGAGCGACCTCGAAGCCTCAATCCGCACGGAGGAGTGGGCTTCCATCGCGCTTATGGCGCTACTCACGGTTCTTGCGGCGGTGGCCTTCCCGCTCATCTCCTCCGCAGTCGTGGTGCCCTATCTGGGAGAGATCTTCCCGGCGGTGTCCTTGGCCATCTCGCAGGGCAACCTCATGATCATGGCGGCGATGGCCGCGCTCTTGGCGATCATTCTGGGTTCCACTCTCGGGCGTGCTCGGGCATCGAAGCGGGATCTGCCGGTCTACATGGGCGGCGTCGGCATCTCGGAGGGCGTCACGGCCTTCTCCGGTTCTCTTGGAGACGCCACCCCCGCCAGCACGCGCAACTGGTATCTGGAGTCCTACCTAGGTGAAGGACGGCTGTCCCGCATCGGCACGGTTGTCTCGGTTGTCCTGCTCATCTGCGGACTTGCCGCCGCGCTCATCTTCGGGAGTGTGATGTAGCCGTGGCTTCAGTCATCGGATTCCTCGGATTCGTCATCTTCGCGCCCGTGGCGGGCGCCCTGCTCGCCGGAATCGACCGCCGCATCACCGCCCGCATGCAGGGCAGGGTCGGGCCTCCCATCCTGCAGCCGTACTACGACGTGAGAAAGCTCATCGAGAAGGACGACCGAAGCGTGAATGCGGTCCAAGGCGTCTACGTCGCGATGTACCTCATGTTCGCGATCATTGCCGGCGCCATCTTCTTCTCCGGCGGAAACTTCCTGCTCTGCATCTTCGTGCTGACGCTTTCAAGCCTCTTCTTCATCATCGCGGGATATTCGACCCGTTCTCCGTATGCGGAGGCCGGAGCCGCGCGCGAGATGCTCCAGGTCATGGCCTATGAGCCGATGGTGCTGCTCGTGGCCATCGGGTTCTATCTGGCGAGCGGATCGTTCGACGTCTCGGCGATAGCCACTACGGGTTCGCCGATGATCTTCTCTCTGCCGCTGGTGTTCCTAGGATTCGTCTACGTACTCACGATCAAGCTCAGGAAGTCGCCCTTCGACCTGTCGACTTCGCATCACGCTCATCAGGAGCTCGTCAAGGGAATCACGACCGAGATGAGCGGACGGACGCTAGCCATGGTCGAAGTCACCCACTGGTACGAGAACATCTTCTTTCTGGGGTGGGTTGCGCTCTTCTTCGTCACGGGAAGCGGCGCAAGCATCGCTTTGGCCATCGTCGTAGCCGCAGTGATCTACTTCCTCGAGATCCTCATCGACAACAACTTCGCACGCGTCAAGTGGTCCGCGATGTTCGAGTCGGCTTGGCTCGTGGCGCTCGTGCTCGGGTTCGTAAACCTGATCGTCTTCTACATATAATAAGGGAGGTTGAAAGTGTCTTTTGCCACCAAGTCACCGTGGATCATCCATTACGCCGCCACCAGCTGCAACGGATGCGACATTGAGGTCTTGGCGTGCCTGACCCCGCTTTATGATGTCGAGAGATTCGGCATCATCAACTCGGGCAATCCCAAGCACGCCGACATCTTCCTTGTCACCGGCAGCGTGAACGAACAGAACCTCCCCGTCATCCGTCAGATCTACGACCAGATGCTCGAACCCAAGGTCGTTGTCGCCATCGGCATCTGCGCGACTTCCGGTGGAGTGTTCCGCGAGTGCTACAACACCTACGGCGGAGTGGATTCCGCTATCCCCGTGGACGTCTACGTACCAGGGTGTGCCGCGCGCCCGCAGGCCATCATCGACGGAGTTGTGACCGCTCTCGGAGTCCTCGACGCCAAGAGCGCTGCGTTTGCCCAGAGCAAGAAGGAGGCGAGTTGATGAGGATCGAACCTCAGAACTTTCGGACTATAGAGTCAGATGAACTCGTGCCGACTGCCGAAGTGTTCAAGAGCGCGGGATACCGCTTCGTGCAGTGCTTCGCGGCACGGGTCGAGAACGGGTTTGAGCTCACGTACTCCTTCGACAAGGATCTCGTACTCGAGAATATTCGCATCAACCTGCCTGATGGAGTCGGAATCAGGAGCATCAGCGGTGTTTTCGGCGCCTCCTTCGTTTTCGAAAACGAGATGCACGATCTGTTCGGCATCGAGGTATCGGACATATCGGTCGACTTCAAAGGCAAGTTCTATCACGTGACCACCCCCACGCCGATGACAAGCGACACCTCCGCACAGGAACAAGGAAAGGAGGGCAAGTAGCGTGGGAAAGAGAACAATCATCCCATTCGGACCGCAGCACCCGGTGCTTCCCGAACCCGTGCATCTCGACCTCGTGCTTGAAGACGAGATCGTCGTGGCTGCGATTCCCCAAATCGGCTTCGTACACCGGGGACTCGAGAAGCTCGTTGAGAAGCGCGACTACAACCAGTTCATGTATGTCGCCGAACGTATCTGCGGCATATGCTCTTTTGGGCACTCGCTGGGATACGCTCAGACCATCGAAGCTCTCATGGACGTCGAGATCCCCAAACGCGCCGAGTACTTGAGAGTCATCTGGCATGAACTCTCGCGTATTCACAGCCACTTGTTGTGGCTCGGGCTTGTGGCCGACGGGTTTGGCTACGAGAGTCTCTTCATGCACACGTGGCGCCTGCGTGAGAGGGTGCTCGATATCTTCGAAAAGACCACCGGAGGGCGCGTCATCTTCTCGGCGTGCACGGTGGGCGGCGTGGTGCACGACATCGAGAACTCCGAGCTGTCCGGCATCGTGGCCGTCCTTGACGGTCTCGCCTCGGAATACGCGGAGCTCTCGGGTGCTTTCCTTAAGGACACTTCGGTCAATAACCGTCTCGTGGGTGTGGGCGTGCTCACGAAAGAGCAGGCCTACGACCTCTCCGCCGTAGGGCCGTTCGGACGTGCCTCGGGGCTTCCCTACGACATCCGCTCCATCGGCTACGGCGGCTATGCTGATCTGGCGAACTTCGTCCCGGTCACTTCGCCCGCCGGCGACTCCTACGCCAGATGTGAAGTGCGCGTGAAGGAGGTCCTAGCCTCTATCGAGATCATCAAGGAGCTTGTCGCGAAGATTCCAGCCGGAGAGATTGCGGTTGCTGTCAAGGGTGCTCCCGCGGCCGGAAGCCAGGTTGTGAGCAGGTTGGAGCAGCCGCGCGGCGAGGCTTTCTACTATGCCAAAGGCAACGGGACCAAGTTCTTGGACAGATTCAGGGTCAGGACCCCCACCAGCATCAACATCCCTGGCATGGTCACCGCGCTTGCCGGATGTCAGCTCGCCGACGTGCCCATGATCGTGCTCACCATCGATCCGTGCATAAGCTGCACAGAAAGGTAGGGAGAGACTCATGGGATCGTTCAAGCTCGGACGCATGACGATGAGAAGCCTGCTCGGCAAGCCTGCCACGGCCATGTATCCGGTGGTGCCGCCCGTGTACTTCGAGCGAACCAAGGGACATGTCGAGAACGACATAGAGACCTGCATTCTGTGTAGCATCTGCGAGAAGAAGTGCCCGTCCCAAGCGATCGTCGTGGACAAGCCGGCCAAGAGTTGGACCATCGATCCGTTTCGGTGTGTACAGTGCAATGCTTGCGTGATCGCGTGCCCCAAACAGTGCCTCACGATGGTCAATACCTACACCGCTCCGGCAACGAGCAAGTCGACGCTGACGGTGACCAAGGCAGAAGCGGCCTCTTAGGACCGAGAGCTTCGTCGCCCCCCTTGCCGAATGTGCCATTTGAATGGCATCACTCGACCAGGGGGGCGACTGCGTCTTGCCGAGTAGCCCTCTGCGGCAGTACTGTGTCTCCAACGCCAAATACGGCGTCTCCGAGTCTGTCTCCCTAACGACGCAATGCGTCCACGGGTGGCAGGCCAGCCCGCAAGGGCAAAGGGCCAAGGTGGAAACGCCTCGACCTCCCGCTACGGAAAGGAGCCTCACATGCGTCAGGTCAAAGGCGGCTTCCCGCCTTCTGCACGCTCGCACATACCGTCGCCTTAGTCGCGGTTCGCGAGCGAAACCCTCAACCGCGTATCGGCTATGCCCCTCTCGGCGTGCTTTGCGCATGCAGTGAGTCGATCGGCATACTAGTCGGCCGTGCACGCTGCCAGCGATTGCCGGTACGCCAATCGATTAATTTGAGACGAAGGTGCCGTTTCCTCTGAAAGCTGGGGGAAGATCGAAAGGGTCTTATCTGATGAACGATTCTGCCAAAGCAGGTTCTGTGCTCATTGCGCGTGCAGTGCGTGCGTTGCTTGCTGCTACAGTCGTGTTTGCTCTTGTTCTTCTGGCCGGATGCGGTACGAAGTCCGCGACATCCGGCAGTTCCACGGCGAACAGCACTCCGCCCGTCGAGCTCAGCATATCTGCTGCTTCCTCGCTCCAAGCGCTGATCGAAAAGACGGCGCCGGCTTATGAGAAGGCCAACAACGTGAAACTGGTTCTTAACTTCGGCGCTTCTGGTGTACTCCAGAAGCAGATCGAAGGCGGCTCGCCGACCGACGTGTTTCTCTCGGCAGCCAGTACGCAAATCGACGCCCTCGTGAAGGGGAACCTGATCTCTGTCGAGAGTACCGTGGCGTTTGCCGGGAATGACTTGGTGATCATGGTTCCGAAGGGAAACCCGAAGGGCATCCACGGAGCAGCCGACCTGGCGAAGGCGACCCGTCTTACCACTGGGGATCCCGCGGTTGCGCCACACGGCGTCAAGGCCCAGGAGTGGTTGACCGGTCTCGGCTTGTGGGATTCGCTGAAGCCGAAGTTCGTATTTGCGCAGAACGCCGCTCAGACGGACGACTACGTGGCGCGCGGTGAAGTTGATGCTGGTATCGGTTATGCCAGCGATGCGAAGGCGCGTACCGATCTTGAGGTCGCATACACTGTACCCTCGAACCAGATCAAGCCGATCAAGTACTTCGCAGCTCCCATCAAGGCGAGTACGCATGCCGCCGAGGCCGCCGCGTACGTCAAGTACCTGAACTCGGCAGAGTTTCAGCAGGCGTTGGTGGACGCAGGGTTCAAGCAGTTGTCCAAGTAGAGAAGCGCTACGCTACGGCCCGCCTCGTGTGGGGTGGGCCGTGGCGCTCAAGTCCGTATGTTGAAGGAGGCCCGTGGACGTCGCAGCCGACATAGTGTTCCCGATGCGCCTGTCGTTTCAGGTCGCGCTTCTGGCAACCCTCGGGGTCGCGGCCATCGGGATTCCACTGGCCTACCAGCTTGCGACCAAGGAGTTCCGCGGCAAGGGGTTCCTTGAGACGTTCCTCATGCTGCCGATGGTGCTGCCACCGGTGGTGACGGGTTACTACCTCCTGCTGCTTATCGGCAGGGCGGGAGTGCTCGGCAAGGTCACCAAGGCGCTGACGGGCACGGCGGTGGGGCTCACGTTCACGTGGCAGGCTGCGGTGTTGGCTTCGTTCGCCGTCGCGCTGCCGCTCGGCATTACCACGGCACGTTCGGCAATCTCGGCGGTGGATCGGGCACACTCGGACGCATCGCGTATCTTGGGCCGCTCCGAACTGGAGACTGCGGTCTATGTCGTGCTGCCGCTCGCTTCGCGCGGCATCATCGCCGGCCTCGCACTGGCGTTCGCACGCGGACTCGGCGAGTTTGGAGCGACCATCATGGTCGCCGGGAATATCCCCGGGCGCACAAACACGATGGCGCTCGAGATCTACAACGCCGTCATCGGCGGTAGTTGGGAGACGGCGACTACGCTTGTGCTGCTGTTCACTGGGGTCTCGGCCGGATTCCTTCTGGTTGCCAACAGGCTCACGCGGGTGGTGACGAAGTGACGACCATTAGCGTCGAGTTGCGCAGGCAGTTCCCGGGATTCGACTTGGACGTTGAATGGGAGATTGAGGCCGGCTTCGTCGTGCTGTTCGGCTACTCGGGCGCGGGTAAGTCGCTTACGCTTTCGATGATCGCCGGCACGATGCGGCCCGATGAAGGGCGTGTCGTTGTTGGCGGCGAGACGCTCGTCGACACGCGAGCCGGCATCTTCGTACCTCCGCAAAAACGACGCATGGGCTACGTTTCGCAGCACGGCGATCTGTTCCCTCACATGACCGTCCGAGGCAACATCGAGTACGCGCTCAAGGGCGTGCGCGGCGCCGAGCGCGACGAACGTGTCGCAGAGCTCCTCGCGAGCCTCTACATCTCCGAACTCGCCGACAAGCGCCCGGGCCAGCTCTCCGGTGGACAGAAGCAGCGCGCCGCACTCGCACGCGCACTCGCCCCGCGTCCGCGCATGCTGCTCTTCGACGAGCCGCTCTCGGCGCTCGATCTGCCGATTCGGCTTGAGATACGCAAGCTGCTGCGAACGATCCAGAGAGATCTTGGCGTCCCGGTCATCCTGGTCACGCACGACCTCTACGAGGCGTGCACTCTCGCACACACGCTGGTCGTCTACTCGGGTACCGGCACGGTTCAGGTTGGCACTCCTCAGGAGATCATCAACAATCCGTGCACCCCGGAGATCGGCCGCCTGCTGCACGCTACGGAGTTGCCGCCTGACATCTTTCGCAGTGCCGAGACGCCGGGGGAGTGCGTACTGCCAGCACGAGGGAGTCTATCGTGACCAGCCCGATTGGGATCATCCATACGCCGTTTTCGTGCAAGGAGGAAGCCCCTATCCAGGGAGCCTTCCATCCCGAATATGCCGGGACGGTTGAGGTGTTCCCCGAATACGTGGAGGCGCTGGACGGCATAGACGGATTCAGTCACCTGTTCCTGCTTTACGAGTTCGACCGTGCGGTACCGCCACGCCTTCGCTGTTTGCCGTTTCTTACTGACGAGCCGAAGGGATTGTTCGCGACCCGGTTCCCGTCTCGGCCGAACAACATAGGGCTCACAGTCGTGACGCTGCTCGCGCGCAAGGGTACTCTGCTTGAAGTTGGCATGATCGACGTGCTCGATGGGACTCCACTACTCGACATCAAGCCGTATATTCCGAGATTCGACGCCTTTCCGGAAGCCTCCGAAGGCTGGTTTGCCGGGTGTTCGGACCGGCCGAAGCCCCCAGGAAGGGAGTAGCTCTCCATGAGTGAAAAGCACACGATGTTCTCCGTGCCGGTGGTCTGTTTCATCGGGGTCTCCGGTTCGGGCAAGACGACGTTTCTCGAAGGCGTGATTCGCGAGCTCGCCGAGCACGGATGGCGCGTGGGCACGGCCAAACACCACCACCTTCCCGACTTCGAGATCGACATTCCGGGTAAGGACTCGTGGCGCCACGCGCAGGCCGGTGCCGTCGTGTCGATGATCAGTTCCGAGGGCAAGCTCGGCGTCGTGCGCAAGGTCGATCGCGAACGGACACTGGAGGAGATGATCCGAGTCGCCGATGGCGCTATCGACATTCTCCTCACCGAGAGCATCAGGAACCCCGCTGCTGCGCAGATTGAAATCGTGCGCACCGCGCATTCGGATAGCGTTACGTGCGTGCCGGAGGACCTCTTTGCACTTGTGACCGACGGTGCGCATGACGTGGGCGACGTACCCGTGTTCGCGCTCGATGATGTACAGGGAGTCGTCGACCTGATCGAGGGCACACTGCTTGCTGGTTCACTCACTGAAGAGCCTGTCGCGAGTGCGGCGGACGACAAAGAACACGGAGGTCCCAAAGGTGCCTGATTCGTACGGACGGCACATTGACTATCTGCGCATTTCGGTCACAGACCGATGCAATCTCAGATGTGTCTATTGCATGCCCGAGAAGGGCGTGGCGGCGCTGCCGCACGATGAGATTCTCTCGTTCGAGGAGATCGAACGCTTTGTGGAGGCCGCGGCCGCCGAAGGCATCAGCAAGATCCGTCTGACGGGTGGGGAGCCGCTCGTGCGCACTGGTCTGGTCGAGCATGTTCGTCGGCTTGGCGCGATCCCGGGCATCGAGGCGATTGGGATCACCACGAACGGGATCCTACTGCCCCGCTACGCGAAGGACCTCGTGGCCGCCGGACTCACGCGGGTCAACATCTCGCTCGACTCGCTCGACGCCGATGTCTTTCGGGGGATCAGCCGAGGAGGAGAACTCACCGACGTGATGGCCGGCGTTGATTCGGCGTTTGAAGCCGGGATGGATCCGGTGAAACTCAACGTCGTTGTGGTGCGCAGGCTCAAGCAGGATCTGCTCGGCTTCGCGAAGCTGACGATGGAGAAGCCGATCCACGTGCGCTTCATCGAGTACATGCCCGTGGGCGATCGCGAGGAAGGCGAAGGCCCGTGCGGCGCGGACGCCGGTGCAGGATGGACCGAGGAGGACAGCGTCCCAAGTGACGAGCTCGTCGCGCGCCTTGCCGCCGAGGGGTTGGCCGCGGGTCTCGGCGAACTGACGCCGCTTGCTCGCGACGCAGGACCATCCGGTTGGGGCCCGGCGGCGTACTACACGTTCCCGGGTGCGCTGGGTCGCATCGGCGTAATTTCGCCACTGTCGCACCACTTCTGCGCCGCATGCAACCGCCTGCGCCTCACTGCCGACGGGCGCCTGCGCATGTGCCTGTTCTCCGACGAGGAACTTGATGCGCGTACGGTCCTGCGCACCGGAACCGCCGAGGACGTGCGAGCGCTCGTTCGCGAGGCGCTTATGCGCAAGCCTGAAGGCCATCACCAGCAGCGCGGCACCGTGCGCCGCATGTCGCAGATCGGAGGATGACCCGTGACTGAATCGCAGAATATGTCCGCTGCTCCGCGCCTCACGCACCTCGACGACGCCGGCCACGCACACATGGTCGATGTCGCCGACAAGGTGGTCACGCATCGCTCGGCCACCGCTACAGCGTTCATCTCGATGCTGCCGGAGACGCTTGCCATGATCACCGAGGGGCGCGCCAAGAAGGGCGACGTCCTCGCCGTCGCGCGCATCGCCGGCATCCAAGGCGCCAAGCGCACCAGCGAACTCATCCCGCTCTGCCACCCGCTCGCGCTCACGCGTGTCGCGGTCGAGCTCGAACCCGTTGCCGAGCCCGTTCCCGGCGTGGCCATCACTGCCGTCGCCGAGACGGACGGCAAGACAGGCGTCGAGATGGAGGCGCTCACCGCCGCCTCGGTTGCGGCGCTCACGATGTATGACATGTGCAAGGCGGTCGATCGCTGGATGACGATCAGCGACGTGCAACTTCTCGAGAAGGTCGGCGGCAAGTCCGGCCACTGGATCCGCGAAACGGAGTAGCCCCAATGAGCAACGGAATGACCGGCGCCATCCTGACCATCAACATCTCGCCACGCAAGACTATGCGCAAGAAGCCCATCGAGTCCGGGATATGCGAGCTCGAATTCGACCGCGGTCTTGTCGGCGACGCGCACGCCGGTGACTGGCATCGCCAGGTGTCGCTGCTGGCGATGGAGTCGATCGACAAAATGGTCGCCGCCGGCCTCGACGTCGGTCCCGGTGACTTCGCCGAGAACATCACCACGACGGGCATCGACCTGCTCCTGCTGCCGGTCGGCACGAAGATCCGCATCGGAGACGATGTGCTGCTTGAAGTGAGCCAGATCGGCAAGGTGTGCCACACTCACTGCGCGATCTACTATCAGGCCGGCGACTGCGTCATGCCGCGCGAGGGCATCTTTGCCGCGATCCGCCAGGCCGGCACCATCAGGGTCGGCGACCCGATAGAGGTACTTGAGCTGGGCGATGGCACCTGCGACCGCACACCGTCGGACTACCCGATCCCCACCGCCGAGGAGCTCGGCCGCGAGATCCCCACACGCGAACAGACCGAAGCCGCGCTGGCCGATCGGGGGGCCTGCGACGCCGAGCCGACGTGCAGCGCCGAGGCCTGCAGCGCCTGCTCGAAGATCGATGCGACGCTGCGCAAGGCAGGGGTGGAATCATGAGCGCCGTGCGCGTTGGAGTCATCACGTGCTCGGACCGTTGCACGCGCGGCGAGGCTGTCGATACCTCCGGACCAGCGCTGGCGGCGCTGTCCGCCGAACGCGGCTGGGAAGTGCTGCCGGTCGTCTGTGTCTTCGATGACGCCGAAGCCATCAAGGCCGCGATCGTCGAGATGGCGGACGTCGTCGACGTCGACTTAGTGCTGACCACGGGCGGAACCGGCCTGAGTCCGCGCGACGTTACCCCCGAGGCGACGCTCGCCGTGTGCCCGCGCGAGGCTCAGGGTATTGCCGAGGCGATCCGCGCAGAGAGCCTCAGGATCACCGGACGCGCTATGCTGTCGCGTGGACGCGCGGCCGTGCGCGGAACCACGCTCGTCGTGAACCTGCCGGGCTCCGAGAAGGCTGCTCGCGAGACCTTCTCGGCATTCGCCGATCAGGTCGAGCATGCTGTGCAGATGATGGCCGGGAGCGGGCACTAGCGGTCTTGCCGGTGCGCCACAGGTCTTGCAAGAGCAACGAATCCAAAGGGAGAACAGCGATGATCAGTGTTGAGGAAGCCCGAGCCATGGTGCTCTCCGGCGTTTCGACTTTGCCGACTGAGCGGGTGAGTCTGCTCGAGGCGCTCGGCCGGGTGCTTGCCGAGGATGCCTTGAGCGACATCGATGTCGCTCCGTTCGACAACACCGCCATGGATGGCTATGCCGTTCGTTCCGAGGACACGGGCGGTGCGAGCGAAGACACGCCTGTGGTGCTTCGCGTGCTCGACCACATCGCTGCGGGCAGCGTTCCGACGCATGTTCTCCAGCCGGGTACGGCGTCGCGTATCATGACCGGCGCACCGGTGCCGGAAGGCGCCGATGCGATCGTCAAGATCGAGGATACCGAGGGGCTCGAGGCCGGTGGTGGGGCCGGTGGGACGGTGGCGATCAAGCGCCCGGCCACACGCGGCGACCACGTTCGTTTTCGGGGCGAGGAAGTCCGAGAGGGCCAGGTGATCCTGTCCGCGGGAGAGGTCATCAGCCCGGCCGCAGTCGGACTGCTCGCCTCCACCGGCAACGTGGTCGTGTCGGTCCATCGCCGCCCGCGCGTGGCAATCCTGCCCACGGGCGACGAGCTCGTCGACACCGACGAGAGACCCGGACCGGGCAAGATCCGCGACTCCAACTCGCTTTCGCTCGCCGCGCTGGTACTCGCCGCTGGCGGGATTCCTGTGGTGCACGGGATCGTGCGCGATGATGAGGCGACTGTGCGCTCGGCGTTCCTTGCGGCTGCGGCGGATGCCGATGTCGTGGTCAGCTCAGGTGGCGTCTCCGTGGGCGATTTCGACTTCGCGCCGCGCGTACTCGCCGAGATCGGCTCGGTGACATTCCACAAAGTGAACATGCGCCCGGGCGGAGCGCAGACGTATGGCGTCATCAACGGGGTGCCGTACTTCGGACTCCCGGGCAACCCGACATCAGCTTATATGGGCTTCGAGATGTTCGCGCGCCCGATGCTGCGTCTCATGCAAGGAATCTCGGCGATCGACAGGCCCGTCGTACGTGCGGTGCTCGCGGAGGGCATCTCGAAGAAGCCGGGACGCCGACAGTACCTGCGAGCTCGGCTCGAGCCGATCACTGGGCGCGACGACTGCGTCGTCTTCAGCGTCGTGCTGACGGGCAGCCAGTCCTCGGCATTGATGACGGCGATGCACAAGGCGAACTGTCTTCTCGTCTTGCCGGGAGACGGACGGGAGTATCCGGAGGGTACGATCATGGACTGCCTGCGGATAGATGTCGACGAAAGCGTTGGTGTTCTTGGCTAACTTCGGGGTCTGATCTGCGATGCCCCGAGTGTCAGATTCATCTTGCACACGACCCAGCCGCCTTCGGCGAACTTCAGGACATTCAGGCATCCGTACTCCTGTTCCAAGCGGAAGAGGTCTGCTGGCGGCATCCCCAGAACACGGCAGAGGATGACCCGGTTCACCCCGGCGTGGCCGACAATCAGGAGATCTCCTTGCGACCGCCGGACCGCGCTTTCGAAGGCCGGCAACATGCGCCCGGAGAGATCGGCGAAGCTTTCCCCCGAGGGGGGGCGGTAGTGCTCGATGTCCGCTCCCCGAAGGGCGTACTCTTGCGGGAAGCGTCGTCGCACTTCATCGATGGGCATCCCGTCCCAACTACCGAGCCCTATCTCTCGCAGTTCGGGCAGGACGGTGAGCGGCGTGCCGGTCTGCTCGCCGATGATTTGCGCCGTCTCGATCGAGCGCTTCAGATCGCTGCACAGGATGTCATGAAGCGCGGTACCGGATAGCTTCACGCCCCACGCCTCTGCCTGCGCGCGTCCTCTGTCGTTGAGTGCGTGATCGGTCTGCCCAATGAAGCGGCGAACTGAGTCCGGGCGCGAATCGCCGTGGCGCATGAGGTAGATTGTGAGGCAGGGCTTCTCCTCCGAGTGACTCATGGCGTCGCCTCTGTCCACACGTCTTCAATCCTGCGGCCCAGCCGCGACTCGACGCCCTTCGCAATCATGCGGGCGCTTTCAAGCCGACATGTGATCTTCGCCAGCACATCGTCTTCGTGAGCGTGACGCTCAAGCTGGTCTCGGAAGCGAACTTCCAAGGGGACGTACCGGGTTCCTCGAGTGAGCTTGTCGGCGAGGAATACAAGTTCGGCGGCGTTGATGGCATCTCCGGGGTCGAGCTGGATATCCATGTGAGTGGCGACGACATCGGCGACCGCGCGATGTCCCATTCGCGTCAGAGCGGCGGCTCCAGCCGCAGCGTGATCAGGCTCGTCTCTAGCGAGGTCGTGGAGCAGCGCGCCTGCCTCGACCACGGCCGTGTCCAGCCGGCAGCCACATTCGTTCAGCCGTTCCGCCAGCACAAGGGCTAGTCGTGCCACCGCCCTGCAGTGCTCGACCACGGGGCTGTCAGCGGCGAATCTCCCGCACAGCAGTTGTTCGCACACTTGGCGGGAGGGAGTTGAGTCGACGCGCAGGGAGGCGCGCAGCCGTTCGTAGTCCTCCAGAGTATCCATGTCCAGCAGGATACCCTCGTCTCCGCTCTCAACGGTCATCGAGTCGCCTTCATACTGTTCCAAGAAGGCTTTCAGGCCCCCCATGCCACGCCAAGAGAGAAGCCGCTCTCGGTACGAGTTCGATATCAGCGGAGGGTGCCCCCGCTCACCAAGGAAGGCCGGATAGAATATGCCGATCGACGTATCTCGGCGTGCGTGAGCCAGAAGCTCAATCGTCTCCGGCCGCACCAGCGGGAAATCCACCGGCATCAGGAAGAATGCTTCGCATTCCGCGCCCATGCTCTCGACACCTGCGAGCACCGAGGAGAACATACCCTCTTGATAGCACGGGTTCATGACCGAGCGGACCTTCATGCCCGCCAGCACCGGCAATAGATCCTCCGAACGGTAGCCCACGACAACGCGCACATCCTGAACGCCGGCCTTCCGGAACACGGCAACGGCCTGCTCCAAGACAGTCGTCTCACCAAACGGCAGCAGCGGTTTGAACGCCCCCATCCGGGACGAGTACCCGGCTGCAAGGATGATGGCCGCGATGGATCCCATCGGCGTCACCGGGCGTTCCTCGCGCGAGCTTGGACCAGCTCGGCCACGATACTGACGGCGATCTCGCCGGGAGTCACCGCTGCGATGTCGAGACCGATCGGGCTGTGAACCCTCGCGAGCTCCTCGGCCGAGAAGCCCTCATCCTGCAACGCCGAGTAGATCTTGTCCCGCTTTGTCCTACTTCCGATCATGCCGATGTAGCCTGCTCCGGTCCGCAGGGCCTGCGACAGCACCATCTTGTCGTGCAGGTGACCTCGAGTGACGATCACCACGTAGCTGTCGGTTTCGAGTTCGATTCCGGTGAAGCTGTGCTCGAACGAGCGGAGCAGCTTGATCTCATCGGCATCGGGGAACCTTTCCCGGTTGGCGTATTCGCTCCGATCGTCGAGCACAACCGTCCGGAAGCCGGCGATCTCGGCGACCAGTGCTACGTGCTGTCCGACGTGACCCGCCCCGACGATGAAGACCGTGCTCGGGATAAAACAGCGCTCGACCACGAATTGCTCGTCCGCGATCGTCTGGGCGACCGGATAGACCGAGTAGCGAGCCTGCTCCATCAGTGTGTCCAGCCACAACCGGGGAAACGCGAACTCGCCGGCGACGCAGCCGTCCTCACAAGCCGCGCAGTGTACCGTCTGCTTCTTCTCACCGTCGGCTTTGCCAAGAGAGGCGACCAGATAGCACCGCTTGCCCACCTGCACGGCGTCCCGCAGTGAGCGAAACGTCTCAACGTTAGCCGATGATGCCTCGATGTAGTCCAACAGCAGTCTGACCCGGCCGCCGCAGATCATCTCAGCGCCGTTGGCATTCGCGCTGGTAAGGTCGAAGAACAGCTCCTCTGCCGCGCGGGCCTCAAATACCCGCGCGGCCGCCTGCTGTGCCCCGGCTTCCAGCTTCCCGCCGCCCACGGTGCCAACTGAACGTCCGTCGGAGCGAAGCACCATCTGGGCCGCCGATGAGCTGGGCGCCGACCCTGACTTGCTGAGCACCGTGGCAAAGACGAGATCCTCTCCGTCGCCGAGCAAATCGCTGATGGCCTTCAGCATCTGAATCGTCAGCATGGTGCGTTCCCTCTCTGATCGTGGATCGTGCGCTTGATGCTGCCGCTGCTTTGCCAGATCTCGTCAGACATGATGACCGGCCCGATCTTGAGTCCGCTTCCACCGATCGCTCTCTGCACGGCCGGTACAGCGCACAGTGCCTGCTCGGCCGAACGGCGGAGGCCTTCCGTGTCATCGGTGCGGGTGAAGAGACTCACCTGCAAGACGTCCTTGTTGTCCTCGGTTGTCAACACGGCTTGGAAACTGAGCAGGCCGCGCAGTGGGAAGAGGGCATCATCCAAGTCGGCCATGCTGAGGAGATCGTTCCCATTCAGGCGGATCCTTCCGGATGAGCGTCCCCTGACCCACGCCAGACGCCTGAGTACCGTCCCGCAAGGGCAGGGTTCCGGGATGAACCGGGAGAGATCGCCGGTGCGATACCGGACAAGCGGCATGCCGGTTCGGGTGAGCGTCGTGAAGACCACTTCGCCAGGCTCCCCGTCGGGTACAGGTCTGCTGGTCCCGGGATCGACGATTTCCACGTAGAGGTCCGCTTCCCGAAGGTGGCAGCCGCATCTTTGGCTGCAGTCGACCGCTCCGCCCAAGCCCATCTCGGTCATGCCGTAGTGGTTAAAGACCGGGACATTCCAGGTTCGCTCGATCTCCCGGACGATGGCGGCAGGCACATAGTCGGCGCTCAAGAGGACGCTCTTGATTCTGCCTGCCGGGACACTCGCCGCTGCCGCATGCCGAGCGAGGCCGAGGACCTGCACGGGGAGGCCGACCAGACAGTCGATCCGGCGTGAGACTATCTCGGAGATGGCGGCCTGTTCGTCCTGGACGATGCCGTGGACGATCCCCTCGGCACCCATTCTCGCCAGCCCCTGCGCCAGCAGGTCGCCGACGCTTCCGGGCGCATCGCCCGGCATCAGGATCAGTACGCGTTCGTGGGGGTTGACCAGAGGGGACATACCATGCCGGAAGAAGTCGACCGTCAGCTGCAGATCCTGGGCAGTGAAGTGCAGGCGCTTGGCAGCGTTCGTCGTCCCGGAGGTGCGCAGGGTCACGATCCGTTCGATTTCGCCCTGAGACACACACAGGAAGCGAAGATCGTCCTCCAGGATATCTTCTGGAGTGGTGAAGGGGAGCATGGCGATGTCATCCAGCGTGTGGAGGTCGCTGCCTCGAACCCCTGCTAGGTGCTGACGATAGAAGGGGCTGCGATCGCACACGTAGTCAATCGTCGCCTGCAACCGACTCAGTTGGTAGTCGTGCAGAAGCGCAGTCGCCAGCGGCGTGGTGGGTGGCAGGCCGATCTTGGCCGCGATCCAGGGCTCGAGGGGAGTCAGCATCGGCTTGTCCGATAGAGCCGCCTGCCCTCGTCCGAAGTCAGGTTGTAGAGGCAGAACGGGATCATCGTGCCACCAGGAGCCAGAACGTGGATGCAGCACTCCTGGACCCGCTCCAGATCCAGATTCCAGGCATCCTGAAAAGCCATAGCCGATACGGCGAAGGTGTTGGCGCGGTGGTCCTCCAGGAAGGCATCGAGGCTGTTTGTCGCGCAGCAACATGAGGAAGGACTCGGCGCGGACCATTGTTGCGTAACAAAGGCCACTGCGCGACCCGTGCCTTCATCCGGCTCACAGTCGGGCGCATGTTGTGTCAACGGCCGGAGCTGGCCGTCCGGTAAGCGCAGGAAGTTGCCGTGGAACGAGCAGAGCGGATGCTCGCACCCGGGGGGGCGGAAGTGCTCCGCCTTCATGAGGCCACCGGTCTGCGTCTCGATGGCCCGCATGAGATCGGGCAGGGTGAAGCGCTCCGCGTTTTCCGGAGGCCCGGGATGGCGCCCGAAGTAGCTGGCAGGCTGAAAATGCACTCCCCGCACTCCGGGTGCGAGATCCAGCGCCAGCCTGAGAATGTCGCCGACGTTATCGGTGTTGACCCCGCTGACCAGTGTCGGGACCAGGACTACTCCGAGGCCGGCAGTCGTACAGTGTGCGATGGCCTGCAGCTTCTCGGCCAGCAAGGAACGTCCGCGGATTGACCGGTGAATGCGGTCATCGGTTCCATCGAACTGCAGGAAGACAGAGAAGAGCCCGGCGCGTTTCAGCTTCTCTGCGTAGGCGGGATCGGCGGCCAGGCGCACGCCATTGGTATTCAGCTGAATATGGGGGAATCCCACATCACGGCCGAGGGCGATGATGGCGGGCAGGTCATCGCGGACGGTGGGCTCGCCGCCGGAGAGCTGGACGATGTTGTGTGGGCCGCTTTGATCGAACGCTATCCGGAACCGGTCTGCGATGACTTCCAGCGACGGGTCATCCGCAGCCCGGGAACCGGCGTCGGCGAAACAGAACGGGCAGGACAGATTGCAGCGGCCGGTCACCTCGAGCAGGACAGTGCAGGACTGCTGCCGGTGGTTGGCGCAGATACCGCAGTCGAAGGGGCAGCCCCGCGTTTCTGCACCCTGATAGGCGCCGACGCTGACCGGCTTCTTGGGGCGCGACCAGCCGGACAGTGAGGGCTCACCCCTCCAGATTGTGGTCCGGAACTCACCGTGCTCGGGGCACCTCTTCACGAGGAGGACTTCGTCGCCTTCGCGCTGTCGCTCGGCGGGGATTCGTGCCAAGCAGCGGGGGCAGAGGCTCTCTGTGGCCGTACTGCTGCTGGTGTCTTCAGCCATTCGGTACCTCCGGATCGAGCGGTGTCCGACAAGGGTGCTATCTATCTACCGACCGAAATGTCATAGCCGCGAGATACCAGAAGCTCGGCAACCTTGGCGTAGATCTCCGCAACGATTGTTCTGCAGCGCTGGGGAACCTCTGCTCGGTCTCCCTGGATTGTGTCGCAGCTGACTCCGCCGTAGCGGGTGCCGTACCTGTCGGCAAACCACTCGCCGAGGTCGCCGAGCATCAAAGGGAGGCCCTCTCCCTGGTCTTCGTCGTCGGTGCCCTTGCCGGCGTACAAGCTGAGCAGGCAGGCTGCTCCGGTCAGCGCGCCGCAGGTTCCTTCCTCCGAGCAGCCGCCATGGGTCAGTCCTCGCATGGCCCGAACCAGGTCGGGGTTGGTCTTTCCTTGCGCCTCCAAGCCAAGAATGATCAGAACCTGGCTGCAGAGATAGCCTTTGAAGGACAGCTCCAGCATTCGCATATTGACGTCATCGAAGTCGTCCATCAGATCACGCTCCTTGTTCGGTTCTTTGCCCCAACCAGAAGGTAATAGCCCGGCAGTACCACGGCGCCGCCCACCTCCGTTGCGCAAGAGAATCCCTCGGCGGAACCACCCGCTAGGACGAAGCGCGCCGCCATCTCGCGGACAAGAGAGGTGTGATCCTCCCAGAGAAGCGTCGCAAAGCCGCTCTCGGAGAGCCATGCCCCGATCTCCCCACGGGTTACCGGTCCGCCGAGACCGCAGTCAGGGCTGCTGGGCATGCCTGCCCCCCGGACATACATGTCGCTCAGAATGAGGTGGCCGCCTGGGCGCAACACCCGCGCAAACTCGGCCAGCGCCTGCAGAGGCTCCTTCAGGAGTGACAGCACGCACTCGCAGAGGATGCAATCTTGGGTCTCCTCGGCGAAGGGCAATGCCTCGGCGCACGCTTCGGTTAGCTGAAGGGCAGGATTGCGATCCAGGCCTTCGGCGAGGAGAGTTCGCGAGATGTCGACGCCGCTGGCGACGAATCCGCGGTCGGTCAGGTACTCGACGCTGGCACCGGCTCCGCAGCCGACGTCGAGAATGCGTGCACCTGTCGATAAGCAGCAGAAGTCGATCGCGCGCTCGGTCAGTGCCAGACCGCCCGGACGGATGGCAGCTCCTGTGATGTCGCGTATCGGCCCCGATTCGTATCGGCTCACGCAGGACACGTACGTATCGCCGCTACTTGTCTTCAAGGATCCGCTCCGCTTCGGCCATTTTGCCGGTCGCCAACTCCTCTGGGACCAAGACAAGCCCGCAGTCTTTGCAGGCAGGAAGATCGACTTCGAAATGGCCTTTCATGTAGGCGAACTGCACCTTCACGATCTCAAGTTCTCCTCCGCAGGAAGTGCAACTCCAATCCTGGGCGATATCAGTCAGGTTCATCGCTTGACCCCCACGATCACCATGCGATGTGAATAGGCATTGTGGACATCGAACCGATCGTCTCCGCTAGGCGTGTAGTCAACCCAGAACGTTACGTTTTGCAGCTGGCGGTAGGCTCGGTACTGCCCGCTGTGCACGTTGTGCAGTCGCTGCCCAGTGCTCTCCGCATGCTCGATCACTGAGCGGATGTCGTCCTCAAGGATCCGCCGTTCATCGATCTTGCGCCGTACCTCGGGGCGCATCTCCAGCGCCAGGCCGTCCCGCGTCGTTGCCACGTCTTCACCCTTCTCGCCAAGCTCTCTGAGCACTCCCTGCTTCACCTTAGCGCGATTGCTGCGGCGCTCGGTCCACGAGATCCAGCCGCGGGCGGCCGGGTCCGTATCCTCGGCGGCCGGGAAGAGAAGCTCGATCAGATGGCTGACCCTCTTGCCGGCTGCGGCCAGATTGTCGCGGCACATGGCGCAGTAGGCGAGGTAGTCGTGCGCGCTCACCTCGGTGTGGTAGTAGGCGGTGTCGCTGTCTTGCAGCTTCTGCGACCGATACCACCCGCCGGGCGGCCTAAACGGTGTCGTGGGCGAGACGCTATCATCGCGCCTGGGTGGCACGGCGCGATGGGTGATCACGTCATCGGCAAGCTTTGGGTTGGCGTTGTACATGAGCCCGCCATAGCCACAGCATTCGGGCCTCTCACGGCTCAAGAGGAGCTCATCGACAGCTATCCCGAGTGACTGGGCGATTCGCCTGATGCCATCCTGCGTCTCTCTGTCATGACGGGTGGTACAGGGGTCGGCAATGGACACGGTCGTTCCCGACGCCGCACAGGTCTGGAGGGGCAGTCCGTTGTCCTCTAGGACTTTCCATAGCGAGATCGACTCCACGTCAGGGAGGTGCCGTGCGATGAGGCCGCGACAGTTGGAGCACGCGGTGATGACGTTAGGTCTTCCCATCGACTCCCACGTGCGTCGCAGCGTTCCCATGGCCTCCTCGAACAAGTCGTCGCGACCGGCCCAGAAGGCGGGTGCTCCGCAACAACCGAGCATGATTCCGACCCCGCCGGTGAGTCGCTCCCTCAGGTATCGGTAGGAAGCCAGCACCTCGCCTGGGGAAGTTGCGCAGAGCTGACAACTGGGGAAGTAGAGCCAGGCGCTCGCAGTCCGGCCCGGCTCGTTACGGCTGAGTGCGAAGCGTTCACCGTTGCTGTAGGCCATATCTTGCAAGGCGAATTCGTGGAACGACGCCGGCATGATTTCCTGTTTGCGCATTGTCCGGCGCGCCTGCAGGCACAGGTCGCCCATGTCGAAGCTGTTCGGACACACGGTCTCGCATAGGCCGCAGTCGCTGCACGAGTTCACGAACTGGTTCTTCGTGTGGGCCGCGCCGAGAACGACTCGCTCGTTGCCGAAGATCTGTCGAGCGTACTTCTTTGGGTAGCCGTCGTAGCGCTCCAGGTAGAGGCAGACCTTCGTGCACTCCATGCATTCGCACTGGATGCAGCGGCTCGCTTCGGCGCGTGCCTCGGTTTCATCGAACCCAGCGCCGACATTCGCCGGTCGCATGCGCGGAGCCTTCTCGATTCCGTCCAAGCTCGTGAAGAGCCGCGTGTCGAAGGGCCCCTCGCTCTCTCTTCCGGCGCTCATCTGCGCCTTCTGGATGAACCGCTCGATTGACAGGGCGCCCTTGCGACCCTGGTACGCCTCGTTAATCGGAGAGTAGGTCCCGCTTCTCCGGGTCCCGCCCCCTGCGTACACCCTTTCCTGGCTGGTCCCCCCGGATGCGGCGTCGACCGCGATTTCCCTCTCGCGGTCCCGCCCCAGCGGCAGGTCACACTCCGCGGTGGCTTCCCGATCGACGAAGACAGCTTCGTACTCTCGACAGATTGTCTCGAACGCCGATGCGTTCAGAGTCTCGTCAAGCCGGATTTCGGTCTTGAGCGCGTCCAGTACCGCAAGCTCTTCGCGGATGATCCCGGGCGGCAGGAGGTGCTCGGCAAGATCCCACAACGATCCGCCGATACGATCGCTCGGCTCGAAGATCGTCACGCCAAAACCCTTCTTGCGGAGGTCCCAAGCTACCGTCAGGCCTGCGAGCCCGCCGCCGAGAACGGCGATCGTCTGCTCTCTGCGCGGGAGAAGCTGGGGCCTGACCTTTCCGGTTGTCCGCTCGATGCAGAAGCGCTCAAGCGCGCCGAGCGCGATCGGATCGTCGACCTCGCGCCGCTTGCACTTCATCTCGCAGGGGTGGTCACAGATCCTCGCTAGGATCCCGGGGAACGGCATCGATCGGGCAAGCGCCTGAAACGCGGCCTCCCAGTCGCCCCGGGCCATCTCCTTCGCAAACAGCCGGGCGTCGACGTGGATCGGGCAGGCCGCAGTGCATCCCGGAGCCTCTTCTTGGATGCACTTGCGTTCCCATTCCCGCAGCTCATCTTGCTCCAAGGCTCAGGCCTCCCGCTTCTTTCGTATGGAGACAGCCAGACGGACGCGACTGTGGCACTGCGTCCGTCTGGCTTGTAACAGCCTCGAATCCTACTTCTTCAGTGTTTCGAATCCACCTTGCGACATGTACCCGCCTTCCAGAGCATCACTGACGTCGAATGCTTTCTTGGGCGACTTCAGCGCAGCCAGCACCTTCTCCGGGTAGGCCGGCAGCGATCTGATGCGCACGCCGCAGGCGTTGTCTATGGCGTTGATGATAGAGACGTGCGGAGAGGTCAGCGGACCCTCGCCGACTCCGGACTGGCCGAAGGCTCCATCGGGACGCGGGTACTCGGTGTAGATGGCCTCCAGAGTGTCCGGGACATCCTTGATGTACGGGAAGCCCGAAGCGATAAGCGTCGTCTGTTTCTTCAGGTCCTCGAAGTCCTCGCTGAGAGCCAGGCCGATGCCCTGAGCCATGCCACCGTACACCTGACCGTCGACGACAAGCCGGTTGCTGATGGTTCCGTTGTCTCCGACATACGTCATCTTGAGCAGATTCGTCTTGCCGGTCTCGACGTCAACTTCGACTTCGGACATGAACAGGGCGTACATGTAGTTGCAGAAGGGATTGCCCTGCATGTTCTCGTCCATGGGCGTACACGGTGTGGTCCAGGTGCCCTCGTACTTGACCGGAATTCCGGCCGCGATCATCTCGTCGTAGCTCCAGTAGGTGCCATCCGCTTTGCGCATGGCGTCGAGCAGTAGGTTGCATGCCGCATGAATGGCGTTGCCGGTGACCGTATTCGAGCGGCTCCCGCCGGAGGGGCCGGAGTTCGGATCGTCGCTCGTGTCGTTCATGCTGAGATGGATCTGCTCCGGCTTGAGCCCAAGAGGGCGCAGGGTGTTGTGGGCGAATGCGAGCGTGCCGGCGTCCGCGCCTTGGCCGTGGTCCTGCCACGTGTTGAAGACGGTCACGCTGCCGTCGGGATTGAGCTCCGCCGCAGCTGACGACGAATCCGGACCGTCGAGACCGCATCCGTACACGCCGACCGAAACACCGACGCCCCGCTTTTTGGTGTCCGTGGAACCCGCCTTGGCTGCTGCCACGGCTGCCTGGTACTTGGGTCGCATGATGTCGAACATCTCTTCAAGGCAGAAGACCTCGGGTGTCTGTCCGCTGGGGTTGGTCGCCCCTGGTCGATAGATGTTCTTGTAGCGCAGTTCGAACGGGTCGATATCCATTTCTTTGGCAAGCTCGTCCATGATTGACTCGGAAGCGAGAAACGCCTGCGGAGAGCCATAAGCGCGAAACGCCGAGCCCCACGAGTGGTTCGTGCAGACGGTGCGTCCCAAGCCGCGGATGCTCTTGATGTCGTATCCCGCACCTGCAAACTGTGCGACACGCGTCGTCAGCAGGTCACCGAACTCCGAATAGGGGCCGTGGTCGACGCTCCAGTCGGTCTCCATGGCGAGGAGCTTGCCGTCCTCATCGGCGCCCATCTTGATCCTGAGCCACATTGGCGAGCGCTTGCCGGTGTACGTCTGCTGCTGGTACCAGTCATAGCCGAGGTAGCACGGGCGGCCGGTTGCCAGAGTCGCGGCGCCGACAAGTGCCTCCATAGTCGGGCTGAACTTGTAGCCGAACGTGCCGCCCGTCGGATTCTGGACGAGAACGATCTCGCTCGGGTCCACCCCGAGGCCTGGGGCGATCATATAGAGGTGCAGATACAGCCCGATCGACTTCGAATGGATGACCAAGCGGCCCTCGCCGTCGATGTAGGCGAAACCAACATCAGGCTCGAGCGGCATGTGGGGCTGACGTTGCAGGTAGTATTCGCCTTCGACGACGTGTGCCGCCTTCGCCATGATCGGCTTGGTGTCTTCGCCCTTGTTCAGGGTGCACTCGTAGTAGATGTTGGGCGTGCCGGGATGAATCTCGATGGCGTCGTCAGCCATGGCGGCCGGCGCATTCATGTAGGCCGGCAGCACTTCTAGGTCGACCTTGACCGCCGCCGCTGCTGCCTTCGCGTTCTCGATGGTGTCGGCGCAGACGATGGCGACGACATCGCCGTACTGGAAGATTTTCTCGTCGTTCAAGATGGGGCGGTCCCATCCATCGCCTTTGTTGGCGGGGAAGGTGATCAGACCCGTGATGCGGTTCTTGCCCTTGACGTCCTTATGCGTGACGACTTTGAACACGCCCGGCATCTTTTCGGCCTCGGTCGTGTCGATGCCTTTGATGAGAGCGTGCGAGACCTCAGGCTGGACTAGTGCGCACTGCAGAGTGTCGTCGGGGAGCTGGAGACCCATGTCGGCGCCGAAGTCCCACAAGCCGCAGGCCTTGGCAATTGCCGAGGGGCGAGGCGCGCGCGAGCCGTAGATTACGCCGTCAGCGGGAAGCTCGAAGTCCAGCGCGTTTTCCGGCATCTCGCCGCGCATCACTTTTGCGGCGTCCATGACCGCGTCGACGATCATTCCGTACCCCGTGCATCGGCAGGCGTTGCGGTTCCTCTGGAACCAGTCGCGAACGTCCTCGCGCGTAGGGCTCGGATTATGATCGAGCAGGGCCTTGGCCGAGACGATGAAGCCAGGAGTGCAGAAGCCGCACTGCAAAGCTCCATGGGAAATGAATGCCTTCTGGAGCGGGTGAAGGTTCAGTGGCGTGCCGATACCTTCGATTGTGGTAATCTCGGTCCCGTTTTCCACCTTCTTCATCTTCATGGAACACGAGCGGATGAGTTTGTCGCCCAGGATCACATTGCAGCACCCGCATTGGGCCATGCCGCAGCCCACCTTCACGCCGGTCAGATGCAGCTGCTTGCGCAACACATCTGACAGGCGAGCTTCCGGGTCGACGATCAACGTTCGCGGGATGCCGTTGACGACGAGAACTTTCTTGTTCATGCGTGCCTTCCCCTTTCTGGATTCTGGTGCGGGCGATATGCCCCTTGCACAATTGCCTGGCGTAATGCTTAGTGAACGCCGTGACTGCAGGTTTGCGCACCCGATCCGGCGTCGCACCGACCTTCCAATTGGCTTTGTGCCATCTCCACCTCCGGCAGGCCGTTAGCCTCGAACAACGTGAGGTTCTCGGCAACCGATGAGGAGCTGGCCCGAAAGACTCTGAATCCGCAGATGTTCATGACCCGTACCGACTCGTCGCCGATCCCTCCAACCACAATCCCGTCAAGAGCTTGGTGCCGGAGAGCGCGAAACGGGTCGCAGCCAACGAGAGGAGCTTCCGGATCGCAGTTGGCGATTGAGCCGCTTTGCAGGGTATCGGTGTCGACGATGACGAAGAGTGGAGCCGATGCGAAATGACCGTAGATCTGACTCGCAGTACCTTCATCGGCCATAACCGGGAAACATACTTTCATGAGTCACCTCCGAGACTCATCTACCCATTTCGGGCTCGAGAAACACGAGCGGCCGTAAGGCAAATATGAACAGGTCTGTATTCTTGGCGCGGGGGTGTATAAGCTTGCGGGACGAGAGTTCGAGTGCGAGGGGGGCAGCAGTGGCAAGTGTTGAAGAAGTTCCGGAGGAGGAGCCTCGCGGCGTCCCCGCGCACTATCTCGACCACGCGGCGACCTCGTGGCCCAAGCCTCCCGGCGTCGCCGAGGCAATGGTGCGCTCGCTCGACGAACTCGGCGGCAACCCCGGGCGCGGCGCGTACACGATGGCGATGAACGCCGCTCGCGCCGTGCTCTCGACACGGGCCGCGCTCGCGAAGATGCTCGGCGTGCACGAGTCGCGCAACATCATCCTCACCACCGGCTGCACGGAAGGCCTGAACCTCGTGCTGCGCGGTTTCCTTCAGCCGGGCATGCGCGTCGTGGTCTCCTCGATGGAGCACAACGCGGTTAGCCGGCCGCTCCACGCCCTTGCCGGCAGCGGCGTCGAGGTCGTCGTCATCGACGCGGATTCGACGGGGCTCATCGATCCCGACGACATCGAAGCCGCCGTCAGCGCGGCTCACACCGACGCCGTCGTCTGTCTGCACGTCTCCAACGTCTCCGGCACCATCCAGCCGATCGCCGACCTCACCGACATAGCGCATGCCGCCGGCGCGCGCATGATCGTCGACGGCGCGCAGTCGGTTGGTCACCTGCCGGTCGACCTCGAGGCACTGGGCGTCGACGCCTGGGTGGCCTCGGGCCACAAGGGGCTGCTCGGCCCGCAAGGCGTGGGAGTGCTCTATCTCGCGCCCGATTTCAACCTCGCCGAACTCATCTCCGGCGGCACCGGCAGCGGCGCCTCCGAGGAACCCATCCAGCCGCGTACCCGTCCCGACCGCTACGAAGCCGGTACCCGCAACATGCCCGGCATCGCGGGTCTTGGCGCTGCGATTGCGTACCTCGCCGAGCACGGCGACGCGATCCGCGCCGAGGAAGCGCGTCTCACCCGCCGCCTCATCGAAGGCTTCGCTGAGATCCCCGGCGTGCGTGTTCTCGGCCCCGCCGTCGACGTGGCCCGCGTGCCCGTGGTGAGCATCGTTGCCGAGGGGCACGACCTAGGTCTGCTCGCCGGCGCGCTCGACCGCGAGTTCGGGATCGCCGTGCGCTCGGGCCTGCACTGCGCGCCGTGGGCGCATCGCACGCTCGGCACGATGGCAACCGGCGCACTGCGCTTCGGCCTGGGCTGGTCGACGACGGATGCCGATTTGGACGCGGCGCTCGAGGCGATGAGGGAGTTGCGCGCGGGCTGAGGGGCGCGGGGGGACCGCCGCCCGCGAGGGGGTTCAGCGAATGGGCACGAATCCTGCAGTACGGATGAGCGGACCGTCAGGCCGAAAGAAGCGCATGAACACATTCCCGTACGGGCATACGGAGATAGAGCACCTCAAGCGCCGCGACAAGAAGCTTGCCGTGGCGATCGATCGCATTGGGATGATCGAGCGCAGCGTGACGCCCGATCTGTTCACCGCCCTCGTCAATTGTGTGGTCGCGCAGCAGATCTCCGCCAAAGCCGCCGACACGGTGTTTCGTCGGCTCCATGAACTTGTGGGCGAGGTGACGCCGGAAAGCATTGCCGCCACTAATGTGACCGCGATCCAGCAAGCCGGGATGACGATGAAGAAGGCAGGCTACCTCAAGGGCATAGCTGAAGCCGCGATCTCCGAGAGACTCGATTTCGGCGCACTCCACTCGCCGTCTGACGCCGAGATCATCGAGGGGCTTTCGTCGCTTGCCGGGATAGGGGTCTGGACCGCGGAGATGATGCTGATCTTCTCGCTCGCTCGGCCGGATGTCGTAAGCTGGGGAGACCTCGCTATCCGGCGTGGGATGATGAAGCTGTACGGCTTGGAAACGCTCAGCAAGGAGCAGTTCCTGCGGTATCGAAAGCGGTATTCGCCCTACGGTTCGACAGCGTCTTTGTACTTGTGGGCCTTGTCGGCGACATGAGAGGCCCACACATGAAGCGTTCGCTCGTCATACAGGCAGGTGGAGCTTCTTCCCGTATGGGGCGCGACAAAGCGCTCACGCCTTTCCTCGGCCGTCCCTTGATCGAGCGCGTCATCGAACGCGTTTCGGGTGTCGCGGACGAACTCATCATCACGAGCAATATGCCCGAGGACCTCACCTACCTCGGCATCCCAATCTACCGGGATCTCTTGCCCGAGCGCGGAGCCCTCGGCGGGTTGCTCACGGCGTTCACGGTGGCCATGCACGAGGCCGTCGCCATCGTCGCATGCGACATGGCGTTCGTGAACGCCGAACTGCTGCGGGCGGAGTTCGATTTACTCGAAGAGACCGGAGCAGATGCCGCGGTGCCGAGAACGGAAGGCGGTTACGAGCCGTTCTGCGCCGTATACCGCCGGGATGTCTGCCGGGCGGCGGTCGAAGAAGCGCTCGCCGCCGGTCGCAAGCGGGCGGATGCGTGGTATCCCGCGGTCAGGCTCCAAGAGTTCAGCGCTGAGCGCATCAGGGAGATCGATCCTCTCGGCGAGGCATTTGTGAACGTGAACACGCCTGAGGAGCTGGCGGCGGCGGAGGCGAGGGCACGCAGCTGGGAATCCGGTGCGGCTTTGCAGGTCGGTGGGTCGTGACACTATTTTGAGGAACTCTTCACCAGGTAACTCACGATGGCAGACTTCTCGGCAGTCGTGACTTGGAGTCCGTGACCCTCCATGATCGCGACGGTCTGCTCCCACTGGGCTTGGGTCTTGTTGGCGTTGTTGACCTGATCCAGTGTGTGGCATCGGCTGCATTTCGAACTGACAAGGTTCTGTCCATCGGGGGTGCCGGAACATCCGGCCAACACGAATACCGCCATGGCCATGGCCAGTGCGCAGACGGACAGCGGGCGGGAAAAGAAGCGCGACATCAGAATCTCCTTGCTGGGACAACTGCAACCATGTAACTCTAGATGTACCCGACTGGGGTAAGTACGACTAGGAACACCGCCCTCATAGAAGATGGTTCCCCGCATGACCGGTAACTCAATCGAACTCCACTCCCTCGCCGATACCGTCGAGATCGCCCCCGGCGTGGCGATGCCGCGGCTCGGCCTCGGGACCTACAAGGTCGATGAGGGTCCGGATGTCGAGGGCGAGGTGCGCTACGGACTATCTCTCGGCTACCGGCTGATCGATACTGCGGCGATGTATGGGAACGAGCGCGGTGTCGCCTCGGCGATTCGCGAAAGCGGGCTTCGGCGCGAGGAAGTCTTCGTCACCACCAAGGTCTGGAACTCCGACCAAGGCTACGAGCGGACGCTTGCGGCGTTCGATGCGAGCCTTGAGCGACTGGGGTTTGACTACGTCGACCTTTACCTCGTGCACTGGCCGGACACGCGGTTCATGCACGGCACATGGCGTGCGATGGAGGAGATCGCAGCGTCCGGACGCGCGCGGGCGATCGGCGTGTGCAACTTCTCGGCACGCCATCTCGATGAGCTGCTCACGCGCGCGACCATCGCGCCGGCCGTGAACCAGGTCGAATTCCATCCGCGGCTTCAGCAACCTGAGCTGCAGGCATTCTGCCGCGAGCACGGCATTCAGATCCAGGCCTGGGCGCCGATCATGCGCGGCCGTGTCAACGACATCCCCGAACTGGTCGAGGTTGGCGCGCGTCATGCTAAGACACCGGCGCAGGTATCGATCCGCTGGATCCTGCAGAGCGGAATTGTGACGATACCCAAGTCGGTGCACCGGCCCCGAATCGCCGAGAACTGCGACGTTTACGACTTCGCGCTCACGTCGGATGAGATGGATACTATAATCAGGCTCAACAAAGAACAGCGCATCGGGCCGGATCCGGACACGTTCGCGAGGTTTGGCCGAGTGACCCGGATGGTGGAGCCACCCAAGTAGCAGTGCTCCGGGCGTGGTTCTTGAGCAAACCAAGGAGGAGAGCATGTCGAGGCTTCGAAAGCCGTTGCTGCTCGTGATCGTGTTAGTGGCTGCGCTGGCTGTGGCCACAATGAGTACTGGGTGCAAGAAGAATACGCCGACAGCCCCGGCGATCATCGACGTCTCAACCGGGACGGCCTCTGCGACGGGCACGGCCGGCGGCAAGGCGTCAGTGGCTGTCGAGACCGGGCCGATCACGACGCCGGTCTCGGGCAACGCCGCCTATACCGCGCTCTTGGACGCTGCGCGGAAGAAGTACGCTACAACGTCGCAGTTCCGCACGTACCAGATGTTTGCGCAAGGCAGCACGGCCATCGGCGAGATCGAGCAGATCACAGGTGGGAGCGGACACATCTTCGTCGCGTGGACCGGGCCCGACTGGACGGTGGTCTGGACGGCTCCCGCCACAGACACCGGCGCCACAGCCGCGCAGGCTGCGGCAGCACTACCCACGTTCTCGGCGGATCTGCTCGGCAAGATCAAGTGGCCCATAGTGACTGCGCCGACCGCCCCCGCTGTGCTGGACGAGGCTACGCTCAAGGCAAGCCTCGAGACGGCGGGCCAAGCTTGGGCCGCGACGACGATGTCAGGCAACGGTAAGCCGTACAAGACGCTTGTCAACAAGGTCGCCAAGGACACGAGCGGCACGTGGTGGGGCGTTCTCTACATTCAACCGACCAGCGATTCCAAGAACGACTACCAGGGGCTCGAGTTCTGGTGCAAGTACGCGGATGGCAAGTGGACGAGCAAGCTTCTCGGCCCGGAGCCGCCTTCGCCGGCCACATACTATCCGGCGGCCATCGTCGAGGTGCTGCAGCTGTAGCAGCGGCGCTTCGGGTACTGATCTTCTAGAAAGGTCGAACGTCTCAATGCTGTTTGAAGCGCGCGACGTAACCGCCGTGCTTGCCGGTGATGCTGGCCCTGTCCTCGTGCTCGACGCGGCCCAACTCGAGCTCTCCGCGGGCGAGATCGTCGACGTCACCGGCCCGTCCGGCGCCGGCAAGTCGATGCTCCTCCGAGCGCTCGCGCGCCTCCTTCCGGGCGCGACCGCGGCTCTCGTCCTCGACTCCGTCCCTGCCGAGAAGATCGCACCGCAAGCCTGGCGCGAGCAGGTAGCACTCGTGCCGCAGAAGCCGGCGATCGTCGACGGCTCCGTGCGCGATAACCTGCTGCTGCCGTGGACACTGAAGGCGCGTCACGGACACCGCGCGCCGACGGATTCCATGCTTGCCGAGGCGATTGAGCGCGTCGGTCTGGATGTCGCACTCGATCGCGATGCCGCGCGGCTCTCTGTAGGCCAGCAAGCGCGAGTCGCACTGCTGCGCGTGCTGCTTACTGCGCCTCGCGTACTGCTGCTCGACGAGCCCGACGCTGCCCTCGACGACGCTTCCGCAGACGCCGTCTCGGCGATGACCCGCGAGTTCGCCGACGCAGGCGGCGCCGTTGTGCGCGTCCGGCATCACCGCGCCGACGGTCTGGCCGCACGGCGTCTGCTCCTGCAGGGCGGCTGCCTCATACCCGCACCCGCAACCGCAACCGCAACCGCCGAGGAGATCACGCCGTGAACGCCTCGGCGGTTGCCGCGACAGGAGGCGTCATCCCCATCGGCTGGGTGCAGCTGGCACTGGCGACGCTGTTCGTCGTCTTCGTCGGCGTGATCTCGATCCGCCTGGCACTCGGTATCGAGAAGGACCTCGCGATTGCGACCGTGCGCACATACGTGCAGCTGCTGGCCCTCGGCTTCATTCTGCGCTGGGTGTTTCGTATCAACTCGCCGTGGCTGGTCATTGGCCTGATCGTGGTCATGGTGCTGTTTGCGGCGCGCATCATCGTGCGCCGGAGTCCCGACGCGCCGCCCGGCATCTTTGGCAGCGCATTCATCTCGATGGCGCTGACGGGTTTCATCGTGACGTTCGCGGTTACCGGGGTGATCGTGCAGGTGCAGCCGTGGTATCTGCCGCAGTACGTCATCCCGCTCGCCGGAATGGTGATCGGCAATTCTATGACCGGCATTGCGCTCGCGATCGAGCGCGTGTATGCGGACCTGGATGCGCGCGAAGGCGAGCTGCTGGCGCTGACCGCGCTCGGGGCGACACCGTGGGAGGCGGCGCATGGCTCGATCCGGACCGCGCTTCGCGCCGGCCTTATCCCGACCATCAACTCGATGGCAGCGGCCGGCCTCGTCTTCATCCCCGGCATGATGGCCGGCCAGATCCTGGCCGGGGCCGATCCGGTCACCGCCACCGGCTACCAGATCGTCGTCATGTTGATGGTGGCCGCCGCGACCGCGATGGGCAGCGTCGTGGCGCTGCTGCTCACGTACCGCCGCAGGTTCACGTCCGACGGGGTCTTCATCGAGAAGGGCTTCCGGGCGGAGCGAAGCGGGCGGAAACGGAAAGGCGATTGACGGAAGTTAGCGTATTTGATAACGTCCTGTCATGGCGTACTCCATCGAATACTTCCACCCCAACGTTCTGGCCGAGATAGAATGCTGGCCCGTGAGTGTCCTGGCTGACTACGTACGGATAGTTGAGTTGTTGGTGGACTACGGCCCCGATCTTCGGATGCCACATTCGCGATCAATGGGGCAGGGTCTCTTCGAACTCCGCCCACATGGTCGCGATGGTATCGGACGCGCCTTCTACTGCTTCGTTGTTGGAAAGCGCGTGATCATACTCCACGCTGCCATCAAGAAGACACAAACGACAGCGGAACGAGATCTGACGACTGCACGCAAGCGATTGAAGGAGGTACGTGATGGCCGATCTTGAGTATCGTCCGGTCGACCACGACCATGATGCATTTCTCGAGCGGGCGTCGAAGCGCAAAGGTTTTGAAGAAGAGTACGACGCGCTTGAAGACGAGTATTTGTTGGTTCGCGAGTTGTTGAACGCCCGATACAAGGCTGGGCTCACCCAAGAAGCGGTTGCCGAACGGATGGGCACAACCAAGAGTGCGGTTTCTCGGCTTGAGGCTTCTGGGAAACACTCTCCGTCGATGTCGACGCTCAAGAAGTATGCTGAAGCGGTGGGGCATCACGTGGAGATCAAGCTGGTGCCCGGCTCGCATCGGACGAACCAACCGTAAGTTCCGCTTACTTCTGCCGACACAAAGCCTTAATCGACCTATCGTTCCAAATGCTGCAAAATGCGTGAATGAAGAACCTGCCGAGAAACCAACGCCTAAAGGCCCTCGCGGCCCTCGTCATCACGGTCATCTTCTGGGGTTCGGCGTTCGTCGCCATCCGTGCGGTCGTGGCTTCCGGTGCGTACACGCCGGGTCAACTCTCGGCAGGTCGCATGATCCTTGCGTCGCTGTTGCTGGGAATCCTCGTCATTGCGCGCGGCGGAGTGAAGGTGCCGCAAGGGCGTGACTGGATCCGTTTCTTCATCCTCGGGCTTATCGGCCAGGCACTTTACCATCTGTTGCTGAACGTCGGTGAGCGCACGGTTGACGCCGGTACCGCGTCGCTGCTTGTCTCAACCTCGCCGATACTGGCGTCGCTCCTAGCGGTCGCGTTTCTCGGGGAGCGGCTCACGAAGCTTGGATGGGTCGGTACGGGAATCGCCTTTGTCGGCGCTGCGACCATCGCGATCTCATCGGGCGCGTCATTCTCGGGCGGCTTGGGAGTTCTGCTGATTGTCGCGGCCACGTGTTTGTGGGCGACCTACCTCGTCCTCCAGAAGACCCTGTCCGACCGCTACAACAGCCTCGCGCTCACCGCGTGGCCGATGTGGATCGGCGCCCTGCTCCTGACTCCGTTCGCCGTGAACCTGCCGCATGCGGTTCGCGTGGCGCCGCTTTCCGCGACGCTTGCGGTGCTGTGGCTCGCGACGTTCGCCTCGGTCGTCGCATTCCTGACGTGGGCGTATGCGCTTCAGCGTCTCGAAGTCACCGTTGCGACCACCGCACTCTATTGTGTGCCGGTGGCCGCGTTCGCAATCAGCATCATCTTCCTCGCGGAGATACCGCCCGCGACGGGAATCCTTGGCGGCGTGATCGCGATCGCCGGCGTGGCGTTGGTGCAGGCGAAAGGGAGGCCGGAGGCGAGTAAGGAGCCGCGAAGCACTCGCTCTTGACATACTCGTTTTCGTGTTCCATATATTGAACACAATGTCACAGAAAATGAAAACAAACTCATTACCAAGTCTTTTCCTGAAGACGAGACCCTACCGGGTCTGGAGTTTCCTTACCCTGCACTCGAACGAAGCCGTTTATGGAGCGCAAATTTCGGATGCGACCGGAGTCAGCCGTGGCGCCACAAGTCAGATCCTGAACGAGTTTCTCAAGAACGGACTCGTCTCCCGGAAAAGAATCGGGAAGATGTGGTTATACACGCTGGAACAGAATCCACTCGCGCAGCACTTTCGCGTCCTTGAGAACCTCATCATGTTGTCCGGATTGGTTCGCAGGATTGCAGAAATCTCGGCTCGGGTGATCCTATATGGGAGCGCCGCGCAGGGCACCGATACTTCTGAGAGCGATATCGATCTCTTTGTGATCACTGAGGAGCCCGACAAGGTTGCGGCTGAGATCCGATGTTTTCCCAGCGATCGTCTGATCATGCCGGTGATTCAGACGTCAGCGGAATACGCGGTATCCAGAATCAAAGACGGAGCGTTCATCGATGAGGTAAAGAGGGGGGTTGTCCTCTTCGAGAAAGCTATCGATGAACAGAGACTTTGAGAAATGCCTTGCGAGCAATCGGATCGTCAAACAAGAGCACGCGGTGCACTTGATCCCTGCCGAGATCGGTTCCGCTCGGAATGACTTGAGATGGGCCGAGGCGAGTTTTGAGTCCGGCAATCCCAAGTGGGCGACGATACAGGCGTACTATGGCATCTTCCATGCCGCCAGGGCCCTGCTCTTCAGTCAAGGCTACCGGGAGAAGAGCCACTTCTGCTTGAAAGCCGCGATTCAGGCGCTCTTTGTGGATGAAGGCGTCTTGGCTCAGGAATACCTAGACGACTTCGACACCACCATGCTCCTAAGGGAGACGGCAGACTACAGGTCTGATTTCTCTCGAGATGGAGCGGAATCCGCAGTGGAAGCGGCGCGGAGGTTCCTTGGCAAAGCCGAGGAGCTGCTGGTACAACAGTCATTCGATCCCATAGGCGATGTTGATTAAAGCCGCCCGGCCTCGACCATGCTGCCGAGAATCCCGACCGCCACCGCCGCGGTCGCGCACGCTGCAATCGGTGATGACGCGCCCGCGAAGAAGATGGCCACCAGGCAGACCAACAGCGAGATCCCCGACCCGATCGGATGCTGCATGCTCGGCAGGGTCAGCCGCTCGAGCGCTCGGCACAGTACAACGATGATCGCGAGCAGCAGGCTCAGCGAGATCGCGGCGACGAGGTGTCCGCCTCCGCCGGTCGCGAGGCCGGTCGCCACAGCGCCCAGAGCCATGCACGCAAACGCCGGGGCGGTGTCGAGCGCCAGCAGCGCGACGTTTCCGAACGGCAGCGACTCTCGCATCGACGGCCTGTCGATGTCGTCGCCGAAGGCGTGGATGAGTTGCCGGGCAGGCGCGACCAGCACTGCGAACAGCACGGCAAGGTAAGCGAGTACGCCTGTCGGCGAGAGCGCGACTGACGCGGCCAGAGGCAGAAAGCCGACGCCCCAGATAAGCGGCCACAGCAGTGTTGAAGGCTGCCGAGCGTGCGAAATCAGCGCCCGCGCGACGATCGCCCACGGACCCGACCACTCGGCCAGTGCGAGACGCGGATGCTTGGTCGCGAGTTTCTTGCGGCGGACGATGTCACGGTAGGCGTTGGCGTCGTACATCATCATCGGCCGGAATACCGCCAGTTGCGCGAAGAGCACGCTTTCGTCGGTGACGGCGGTCATGTCGAGCCGCCTTGCGACGCGCATAAGCATGGCGACGCCGACGACAGCCAGCGCAGCAAGCCCGAGCGCGTGCAGCGCCACTTCCTCGCCGAGCAACCCGGTCGCCAGCGCGGTACCAGGCCAGCGCAAGGCGCTGGGAACCAGGAGCACGAGCGCTGCCACGGGTATCGGCAGCACCCAAATGAGCGTCGGCCACGGCCTCGGTCGCCGAGCCATGCGCGCAAGGCCGATCGCCCAGCCGAGCGCGTGCATCGCGACCGCCGTGAGCGCAGTCACGCCCGCAGCCGTTACTGGAGCGCTCGCAGTCGCTCCCGCGCCGAAGGCGAGCGCGCCCGCGAGGTACCCGAGCGCCGCCGAGAGCGCCGCTGCCATGATCGCCTCGCGCGCCCAATCGCTCGACGCGATCGCTCGGGAGTCGAGCGTCGAGCCGGCGACGTAGGCGGTGTCCGGGAAGGTGAGTTTGACCGGCGACGATCGCAGCGCCCGCACAGCAAACGCGGCCAACAGCGCGAACGGCAGCAGAGTCGCTGCTTGCGTGAGCGCGCTCAGTCCCGCGCCGCCAGCCGCGGCACCTGCCGAGAAGGCGCCATTGGCCGCCCACGCCATCATGAGGACGAACCATCCCGCGAGGATGACTCCCAGGTAGAGGCCGTAGAGCGTCTCCGTAAGAGAACGCTTCTCGGTATCGACTCCCAGAATGAACAGCCACCACTGCGAACGCCCGCGAAGATGCCGCCAGCGCAGCCAAAGCAAGAGCCGCAGATCGCGCATCATGCCAGCGCGCCGCCTTCGAGTGTGACGCGCAGCACGTCCTCGAGCGTCGCGCCTGCCTGGGCGATCTCATCGCCGGTTCCCTCGGCGAGCAGGATGCCCTCCTCGAGGACGACGTAGCGGTCGGGAACGGCGCCCTCCGGCATCTGGTGGCTCGAGAGCACGATCGCCGAGCCGTTCTCGGCGGCGGTCTGAAGCTCGCGCCAGAGTCCCGCCGAGGACACCGGATCGAGGGGACCGAACGGCTCGTCGAGCAGCAGCAGCTTCGGCCGCAGGCTCAGCGCCAGCACGAGCGCGAGCTTGTAGCGCATGCCTCGCGAGAACGTCGACGGGTACGCATCGGCGCTGTTGCGGATGCCGAATGATGAGAGCAGCGACTCCGCCGTGCCGAGCCGATCCTCAAGCCGGTTGGCGCGCAGCACGAATTGCAGATGCTCGCGTGCGGTGAGGTCGTCGTAGAACGGCGGCGTGTCGGTGACCAGCACGATCTCGCGCCGAGCCGAGCGCTCCAGCGTCTTGAGCGACGTGCCCAGAAAGTCGATCTCGCCGCGCCCAGGCGCGCTCCAGCCGGCGAGGCAGCGCAGCAGCGTCGACTTGCCGGCGCCGTTCCTGCCGATCAGCGCGAGGATTTCGCCCGCCCGCGCATCGAAGGTGACATCGCTCAGAGCCTTGGCGCCGTTGTAGTCGTAGTCCAAGCCGCGGACCGACAAGACGGCCGTGTGTTCGGTCGGGTTCACGCAGGTCTCCCTCAGCGAATGATCGTGAGGTCATTGTAGGGGATACATGTGGGAGAGCGGCAGCTCACATGGTCCCGAAGTGCTACTCCCCGAACCGCCCCAGCACCTCGAGCGCCCGGAGGGTGAGCCACTTGCTCAGCTCCCCCTTCCCGCTGACGCACGCCAGCATCTTGTCGTCGAAGCTCGTGCGCTGGATCCAGCGCATCTGCGGATCTGCCGCCGAGCGGACCGTCTCGATCGCTGCCTCGTACTCCGGCCGACGCTCCTCGCCGACGCCTGCCAGCGCGGCCAACGCCTCGAGCGCGTCGGAGTTGTACGACAGCGGGTATCCGAATCGCAGCCACCCCGGCTTGTCGCCATACTGCAGCGGGCCGTGCTCGGCGATCCAGCGCTCGCGCAACTCGGGCCTCTCGGCGAGCGGGGCGTGGACGGCGAGGTCCTGGAACTCGCGGTACCCCGCGGGCAGGCAGCGGAAGATCTGTCGCTCGCGCAGTACACGCACACATTCCGCGCGCAACTCCTCGGCACCGTCAGGCCACACGTCGCGCGGCATCTCGCCGAGGAAGAGCAGCACCTTCGGTGCGAGCATGTGGCAGTAGCCGTTGAGCGTGTGCGAGTGACCACCGGCGGTGCACGCCAGGACCCCATACTCGCGTACGATGTCGGCGATCGAGGCCAGCGCGCGAATGACGCGCTCGTCGCGCGCGTAGCCGAGCCGCGCGAGCGCCCGGCCGACGTTAGCGGTCAGACAGGGGATCGCGGCGACGGGACGTCCGTTGCAGCTCCAGGCTCCGTCCGGCAGCTGGCGAGAGAACGCGTACTCCGCGCCTCGCCGAATGCGCTCGTCGTCCGGGTTCGCCATGAGCTCGCCGAGGAAGTGAATCTGCCACAGCGAGCCCCAGTACTTCTGGTAGTCGCGCGCCGGCGGTGCCCACGAACCGTCGGTGGTCTGCAGTTCAAGGATGCGCGCGACGGGTGCGTACTCGTTGCGCCGCGCCCACAGCTCAGTGAGGGCGGGGGAGTCCTCTTCGCCGAGCAACCGCCTGCGAGTCAACACCGCGACGGCAGGGTTGTCGGGCTCGAGAAGCCAGCGAAGCGTCTCGGCGGGAACGGTCTGCATGATCCGCTTGATGCCGGATGCGATAGGTGACATGGTGGCGGACGTCCTCTTTGTCTCGGCCGGCGCGAGCGCGTCAGTACTGCGCGCTACCTTTGCGCAGCACGACCTTCACCTTGAAGCCGTGACGGGCCGCGATCTGTTCGACGATCTCGCGCGTCTCGGCGTAGTCCCACGAGTAGTCGAGCACCTTGCCGTCGGGGCCGAACACGGTCTCCTTCTTGGTTCCCGAGCGTTTCTTCCCGAACGTCGTGTACGACTCCGACTCGAAGCCGCCAAAACTCGCGCCGCCGCCCTTCTCCTTCAGCATCTCCCAGAAGTAGACGGTGCGCTCCGGCTCGACGGCCTTCATGATCGCCGAGTACTCAACCTTCTTCTTGCCGAGACCCCACGACGCGGCGGCGACCACGTTGTTGATGGCGAGATCGGTGTCGGTGCCGTAGGCGGCGGTGTAGCCCTGGTGTGCCGAGAACGCCGCGAGCACGTCGGCGAGAAAGCCGAGGCGCGTGCCGACGGGGTTGGCGGCGGGACTCACCGCAGGCGCCGCTTCCGCAGGCGCCGCCGCAGGAATCGGCGGGTCGACCGGCTGTCCAGTCGCCGGGTCGTACCACTTGCTACACGCGCTGGCCGGATGCCCGTTCGCGCAACCCCCACTTTCGCCGAGCCATACGTACTGACCGCACTCCGCGCACCATGCTGCAATTGCCATCGGGACACCCTTTCTCGAGGTGCTGGGCCTCTGCTCACAAGCGGATGATACCCGCTTAAGACTGCACGTTGCCGACGCCGCTATTTCTGCTTGTCGAACACGGTCATGAGGGAGATCTTCTTCGAGTATTCGATCGATCCGTACCGGAAGAGCCGCACGGCGATGCGAAGAGTGATGATGCTCAGGCCGAACAGTTCGACAATGACGATGATCGCCTCAATGGGACTCAGGGATCCAAACCCGTTGCGAAGCATCGCGGTCACCGCTGCCGAGTAGGGGAAGAACGTGAACACTTGCACAATGAGCGCATGCGGATCTGAAACCACGAGACTGATGGCGTAGAAAGGAACGAAGATCAATATCATCAGGACACCGAAGACCTGGCCAGCATCCTTGGCCGTGGGCATGATCGCGCCAACCGCGACCAGCGTAGTGGTGAAGAGAGCGAATCCGCCGCAGAGGAGCAAGGCGCCGACAATCATTGGGCCGGGGTCGAGAAGCAAGTGAGACAAGTCGAAATCAGGCAGGCTCAGTTGGGTTCTGAAGAACGCGTACCCAATGATCACCGGCAGAGCAAACACCAGTATCTGCACCAGTCCGACGATGAACAGGGAAATGACCTTGCCGACGACCAGCGTGGTCGGATCCATGGTGGTCAGGATCATCTCGGTGACCCTGTTCTCCTTCTCCTCGAGCAGGCTGGTTAGCATCTGGTTGCCCAGCAGTACGATGACGATGTAGAAGATCACGAGGAATGCCAGCGGTGGGATGACCTCGTTGATCCCGCCGGATTCTCGGCCGGCCTCATAGGTGGTTGAGGTGACAGGGAAGGTGCCCTGGGCGAGAGCAGTCAGCGTCTGGTCGCCAATCTTCGTTTGGGCGCTCGCCACAAGGAGCTGGGTCGCAACGGCTGCGTACTTGCCGTTCTCGAAGATTCCGCTGTCTGCTCCGTAGACCTTGGTCGGCTGTTTCGCTGGGTCAGACGGGTAGGCGAAGTACGCGCCCAACTTCCCTGACCTCACGTCTGCGATCGCTTGGGCGTCGTCGGTCACCACGCTGCCGCCGAAGGCGATCGCAATGTCCGGGTCCACGTATCCGGAGGCGTCAGTGTAGGCGAAGGTGAACTTGGCGTTCTTCTGCGAATTCACTTGGTCCGTGGTAGTCGTGTTCGACAGCACCACAAGCGCTATCACGACGCCGAGAAGGATCGGCACGATCAGGGCCGTGATCCAGAAACGCCTCTTTGTCAGAGTCCGTGTCACCTCGAACGAGACGACGGTACTCAAGTTGTGCCGTGCCATCAGTTCTGTCCCCCGAGTTCACTCTGATTCCCGTAGACCTTCACGAAAATGTCGTCCAATGACAACTTGCTGGTCAGGAAACTTCGCACCAAGACACCTGCTTCGACCAACTCCCGGAGAATCTGTGCCTCGTCGACCTGCTCGGCGATGGCGAGTTCGGCATAGTTGTTCTCTCGCAATGTCACCGCATAGTGCGCCGAAGCGGGAATGTCGCCGGAGTACTTGAGCCGAATAATAGTCCCACCGTACTGGTTCTGTACCTCGGGGATGGTTCCGTATGCTTCTGCCTCACCGTTCTTGAGCAGGACCACTCGGTCGCACAACCGTTCGACCTCTTCCATCTGGTGTGTCACCATCAGCACGGTGGCGCCGGCGTTCTTCTGCTCTTCGATGATGTCCATCAGGAGCCGCCGGTTCACAGGATCGAAGCCCTTGGTCGGCTCATCTAGGATGAGCAGTTCCGGATCGTTCATGATCGTCACACCCAGTTGCACTTTCTGTTGTTGCCCGCTGGAGAGCTTGTCAACCCGAAGCTTCGCCTTGTCTCCCAGTGCGACTCGCTCCAGGTAGTCGAGCGACCATGACGCCGCCGCCCGCTTGCTCAACCCTTTGAGTCTGCCGAAGTAGGTCATCACATCGATGACCGACTCTCTCTTGTAAAGGCCACGCTCCTCGGGCAGGTAGCCCAATCTCCCGCCATCTTCCGGCCGGAATGTGCGCCCGTTGATATGAAGGGTACCCGCCGTGGGCTGATAGATTCCCAGCAGCGCACGAATCGTTGTCGTCTTCCCCGAGCCGTTTGACCCCAAGAACCCGAACGTCTCTCCACGGTTGATATCGAAGGACAGGTCCCGGATGACCGTGTTTCCGCCGAAATCCATCCGGAGATTCCGAATATGGACGAGCGGTTCGGTGGATGCTGTTTTCATGATTCCAAACCTTCGCTGGTTGGGACCGACCCTTCCGCCATGCCCCCTGCCGCCGAGCGGCCCCGACGCCTGCGGATCGCGTCTCGCAGCAGATACTCGATCTGTGCGTTCACGCTCCGCAGGTCGTCAGCAGCCCACTTCTCGACCTCGGCCCATACATCGGGGTCGATTCTCAGCAGGTATTGTTTGCGTGCCGCCATTTGTAGGGCCCCATGACCGTTTCTACTGGTACAGCGTGCCGGCGTTGACGACGGGGTGTACTTCGGCCTCGCCGCACAGCACGACCATGAGGTTGCTGACCATGGCGGCCTTGCGCTCGTCGTCGAGGCTGACGACGTTCTTCTCGGCGAGCTCGGTTAGCGCCATCTCGACCATGCTCACGGCGCCATGGACGATCTTGCGGCGGGCTGCGATGACGGCTTCAGCCTGCTGGCGGCGCAGCATCGCTTGGGCGATCTCGGGAGCGTAGGCGAGGTGCGTCAGGCGCGCATCGTCGATGACGACACCGGCTTTGGCCAGCCGTACGGCGAGTTCGGCCTGGAGCGCCTCGGAGACCTCCTCGATGTTACTGCGCAGCGTGATCTCGGCGGGGCCGGCGTCGTCTTCCTCGCCGTGATCGTAGGCGTAGGCAGTGGCGACGTGACGCAGCGCGGTCTCACTCTGGGTGGACACGTAGGTCTCGTAGTTGTCGACGTCGAACATGGCCTGCGCGGTGTCGTTGACGCGCCACACCACGACGGCAGCGATCTCGACCGGGTTGCCGCCCTTGTCGTTGACCTTGAGCTTTTCGCCGTTGAGCGTGCGGGCACGCAGGGAGATCTTGTTCCGTGCGGCCTTGGGCTTGGGTGCTGTGCTGCCGTCGCTGCCGTCGGCTTTCTTCAGCGTGAAGCCGGTCGCGCTCGCCGCGATCTGCATCCCCTCGGCGGAGGCACCGTTCGCATAGAAGGGGTTGCCCCAGTGGAAGCCGTCATCACGCACGGTGCCCCGGTACTTGCCGAATAGGATCAGGACGCGTGCCTCGTTGGGCTGGAGCGTGAAGAAGCCGGGCATGATGAAGAAGCTCGCCATGAACACGAGCATTCCGGTGATGAACATCCACCAGATTGGCGGAGCGTCGCTGCCGCCCGCCGTAACACCGATGACGATACCTGCAATGAACAACGCAGGACCCCCGAGCAGCATGACGATCACCACAGGAAGCATGATCCAACCGCTCATTACCTTGGCCGTTCTCTCCTTGCTCATCTTCTGCTGCTACCTCCGGTTAGCGTCGGACGCGTTCGCGCCTCGACGACTGGGTGAGATATTAAGATGATATCACTTTGTAGCAAAAAGCAAACAGGTAATTCGAGACTTGCAGAAGGGGAACTGCACCGCCGGGGGGGGGCTTACTCGGCGTCTCGAAGCTGTCGGCTGGTTGCCTCGGCGGCCTTCGACTTCATGCCGAACAGCCAGCGAAGCCCGTCGAACCGGCGCACCACCTCATACAGGGCGAAGGTGAGGGCGGTTGCGGGCACGATGATCAGGAGGAACTGCGTGATCCAGCCCAGCGGCATCATGACCACGAAGTAGGCGATAACCACGATCAGCGTCTGATGCAGGATGAACAGCGTGTAGCTGCTTTCCGATAGGTAGTCGAGTACGGGACCGGTCTTGTCGAGGTACCTCGCGCCGAGCCCGACAGCGCCCAGCAGCAGCAGCCACATTGCGGCGCCTCGGACGAAGTAGTAGCCCGTTCGCAGGATCGAGGGGTCGGTCCAGTAGATGTGCCAGGTGTAGAGGACCAGTGCGGCCACCGAGAACAGTAGGCCCATCAAGGTCGCCAGAACCGCGTAGCGCTTGGTGTCTCGGATGAAGGCTTCGTCCGACATGCCGATGTAGCCGGCAACCATCAGCAGCAAGAGAAGGGCGACGTCTTGCTCGAAGAGCTGCGGGATAGGCTGCACGATAAGCAGTGCGCCGGCGCCCACCCACCACCACGTGGGTTGTGCGAGGCGCTTGGCGATTTCGCGCGCGATTCTCTCCCCACCGTGCCCGGGGCGCATCCACATGAACAGAGGGAGTGCGATGCTCACGAAGACAAACAGGAACAGCAGAAACCACATCTGTCCGGGTCCGAAACCGCCTGCATAATCGGCGCCTGGCGTCAGGCTGAAGCGGAAGAAGCGTCCGCTGGTGAGGTACTCCCAGAACGTGCCGCGGAATCCGGCGTTCGTGCGGGCCCCGAAGTAGTTCAACGGTGGCACAAGCACGAGCACACCAAATGCAAACGGAATCAAAAGCCTTCTGGCGTGCTCGCGGAAGAACGTCCCGGGCGAGTACTTGCGCAAGGACAAGTATGACGACATTCCCGCGAGCAGAAAGAACAGCGGAACCAGCCACATGCCCAGCCAGCCGACAACAGCCCAAGTCAGGAACTCCGAGGAGTACGCGCTCTTGGCGTAGTACTGCTCGAACAGGTCGAATACGCGTGCAGTGTGCAGCGGAACGAGGAGCACCACGACGATGGCCCTGAGAACGTCAATATAATGTAGTCGGCGAGCCATGCTCTTGCGCGATCTCCCTCTCGGCAGTACGGGATGAGGAGAGTGTAGCGCAGGTGGACGCGCGACACAGGAGTCACTGTCGGGGAGTTACCAAACGGGGGGGGGGTGCTTCCTGAACTTCGGCTGAACACTGCGCCAGCCGGAGTGTGGTAACGCGTACAATCAGTGCGATTCCGACAATGAAAGCGGCGAATGGCTGAACGTATCCTCATCATCGATGACGAGCAGGCGATTCTCGATCTGTTGCGCCTCGTATTGGAGCGCGAGGGGTTCGACGATGTGATACTTACCTCAAACATCGCCGAAGCGCTCGCTGCGGTCGAAGCAAGCTCACCGGCGCTTATCGTGCTTGACGTCATGCTTCCTGACGGCGATGGCTATATGCTGGCCGGTCAAATTCGGCGTACCTGTTCTGCGCCAATCCTGTTTCTCTCCGCACGCGGCTCCGATATCGACATACTCACCGGTTTCGGAGTTGGCGGGGATGACTACGTCACGAAACCTTTCAACCCCCTCGAGGTCGTAGCGCGCATCAAGGCCCTTCTACGCCGCTCGTCCGGAAACGGGGTCGACGCATCCGAGCAACCGGTGGCCGAGGTGTTCGACTGGGACGGCTTTCGCCTGCTGGAAGCGGAGTGTCGGCTTGAAGTGGCCGGGCGCGACCTGCCGATACCAGCGCGGGAGTTTCAACTGCTCGCATTCCTGTGCCGCAACCCGGGTCGGGTCTTCTCGAAGCGCCAACTCTATCGGCAGGTCTGGGGCGAGGAGGCTCTCGGCGAGTCGGACGACAATACGGTGCAGGTCCACATTCACCGCCTGCGCGAGAAGATCGAGCCCGAGCCGGCTCGTCCACGCTACCTACTGACGGCGCGCGGACTCGGCTACAAGCTTGTGCGTTGTGAGAGCGTGATTCAGCCATGAGACTCGAAGGGCGCATGGTCGGCCACTATCTTGGTCGCGTGATACAGCTGACAGTCTTGCTCGGCTTCCTGTTCGTGTTCGGGGGGATCGCTGCGGTCATCGCGCTCAACGCCCTGGCCGCGGGCGGCAGTGGAACCGGGTTCTTGGCAGGCGGGCTACTGATGCTCGGAGCCGCCGCGACGTTCGGTTCTGTGTGGATGTTCGGGCGCAGCTTGGCTCGGCCTGTGACGCACATGATGACCTGGCTGAACGCGTTGGCTACCGGCGACTATGCCGAGCCGCTCGGCCCGGACGGGCGTCCGGCGAGCCGCATGTACGACGGCAAGGCCAGGAAGAAGTCCTTCGCCATCTACCGCGAGGTGTTCGATTCTCTCGATGTGCTCACTTTCGAACTACGCCGCACCGAAGATGAGCGGCGGCGACTGGAGGCGGGCCGCGAGGAGTGGATCTCGGGAGTGACGCATGACCTGCGCACGCCGCTCACCTCGATACAGGGCTATGCCAGCGTGCTTGCGAGCGACTATGAGTTCGAGCCCGACGAGGTTAGGCGTCAGGCCGCAATCGTGGCAGGCCAAGCGGGTCACATGGCCGAGATGATCAACGATCTCAACCTCACTTTCCGCTTGCGTGCGGACGCCCTGCCTCTGAGACGGCAGCAGACAGACCTCATCGAACTCGTGCGCGACGTGGCGGTCGACCTTGCGAACGATCCGCGCTCGACGGGCCGCGAGATCGCGTTCGAGGAACCGCCCGGAACTGGCCGCATCGACGCCGATGTGGATCCCGCGTGGTTCCGCCGTGCGCTCGCTAACCTGCTGGCGAACGCGGTCGTCCACAATGCCGAGGGCACCGCCGTCCGCGTCTCCGTCAGGCGAGAGGGCGCGGGCGCCGTCGTCTGTATTGCCGACGACGGTGCGGGCATGGACGCGGCCACGCTCGGCCGACTCTTCGACCGCTACTACCGCGGCACCGCGACTCAGTCCGCCGTCGAGGGTACTGGGCTGGGCATGGCGATCGCTCGGCAAATCGTTGAGGCTCACGGCGGCAGCGTCGCGGTATCGAGCGCTATCGGCCAAGGGACTCAGGTCTGTGTGCGCCTGCCCCTGAGTTAAGCGCGAGTTCAGGTTCCGTTTCCATTATCTTCAAACGTCATTGCGATAATGAGATTCGGAGGTGATGCGGCGTGCAGAACTACGTCGTCGAAACGAGTGGACTGACAAAGCGCTACAAGGACAAGAACGTTGTCGACCGGATCGACCTGCGTGTGGAGCAGGGGCAGATCTACGGGTTTCTCGGCCTGAATGGGGCGGGCAAGACCACGACCATCCGTATGCTGATGGGGCTGATCCGTCCCAGTGCGGGACAGGCCCGTCTCTTTGGAAGGCCGATTCCGGCAGATCGGCTGCAGGTCATGCGTCGTGTGGGCGCTCTCGTCGAGAGTCCCAGCTATTATGCCCATCTGAGCGGGTGGGACAATCTCAAGATCGTCGCGATCCTGCTTGACGCGCCGGAGCGCCGGATTGCTGAGGTGCTTGATATCGTGAGGCTGACCGGGGACGCCAAGCGGAAGGTGGGCGACTATTCACTCGGCATGAAGCAGCGCTTGGGGATCGCGGCGGCGCTGGTCGGCTCGCCCGACCTGTTGGTGCTCGACGAACCGACCAACGGCCTCGACCCGGCAGGCATCCATGAGGTGCGCGATCTGATTCGCCGCATGCCGCGCGAACACGGGATCACGGTCGTGGTATCGAGCCACCTTCTTGCCGAGGTGGACCAGATGGCGACCGCAGTCGGCGTCATTCATGCCGGAAGGCTGATCTTCCAGGGGCCGATCGGGGATCTGCGTGCCCGAAGCCGCGGGCATGTTTCCGTACAGGTCGATCGGCTGGAAGAGGCGGTTGCGATAGCCGAGGAAAGCCAGCTCGGTGGCGTCATGGCCGAGGGGGAGAGGTTGCGTTTCGACTCGACGGCGCCTGCGGATGCCGCACGGCTGGTGCGCGCGCTCGTCGATCGCGATATCGCGGTTTACCGTGTGGAGGAGCAGCAACTTACTCTCGAGGACATCTTCCTCGAGTTGACTGCAGAAGCGAGTCCGACATGAAGGCCGATGCAGGCGCAGGGTTCGAAAGCGCCGCGGCCTGCGGGACTTCATTCCGCGCTCTGGTCGCAGCGGATTGGTGCAAGATGCGACGCACGTGGTTGTTGCCGCTCACGGTGATGGGGCCGCTCGGCGTCACCCTGATGGGAGTGATCCTCTTCGCGATGAGGGGCGAGTACATGCTGGTGCCGTTTCGGGCCGGGAGTGATTCCGGGTGGCAGGTCGTGATCGGCCAGCTCGGCATGATCCAAGTCTTCGCGATGGGGCTCGGGGCCACGCTCGTGGCTTCGATGATCGTTGATATCGAACATCGTTCGGACACATGGAAGTCACTGTTCGCGATGCCGGTGAGGCGGGCGAGCGCCTATGCGGCGAAGTTCGCGTGGGCCGCCGCGTTATTGGCTGTCTCGTCGGTGCTGATGTCGTGCGGGTATGCACTGCTTATGCTCTGGCAGGGCCTCGGGCCGTTGCCGTGGGCCGATCTCGGCAAGGCGGCTCTGCTGCCGTGGATCGGAGTGCTCCCGCTTCTGGCGTTTCAGCTTCTGTTGTCGACGGCGATGAAGAATCAGGCGCTGCCGATCGCGCTTGGCGTTGTGACGCCGATGTTTGGGATGGGGATGTCGAACTTACCGGCGTGGCTGCTTTGGCGGTTGCCGACGGAGGCAATGACTTTTGTGGCACGGGGCGATGTCTCGGGGTCACAAGGCGCATCGCTTTCATGGCTGACGCCGGAGGTACTCCCGTTGGTGAGCACCGCATGGGTCGTCGGACTGGTCATTATCGGCTGCGTCCTTCTGGCACGACGTGAGATTCGGTAAAGAGAGGAATCCGGCAATGCTTCGAGTTCTGAGAGTCGAGCTGCTGAAAATGCAGTGGCTGCTTGTCGGCAGCTTGGTTGTAGCAGGGCCTTGCTTGGCGGTGCTTATGAGTGGGGATTCGGCGTCCGGGGCCGAACCGTGGGCGCGGGCCTATCTCTCAAGCGTCTTACAGTACGCATGGCTGTTCTATCCGCTTCTTGCCGGCGTCTTCGCGGCGCTGCTGTGTCGGACCGAGCATGCCGGTGGAGGCTGGAAGCAGATGCTTTCGCTCCCGGTGTCGCGCACAAGTGTCTACTTCGCTAAGTACGTCATGCTCGCGGGTCTTCTGGCGCTCACCAACCTAGTATTCGGGGCGGCGTTTGTGGCCGCAGGGACGCTTGCGCACTTCGAGGGGGGAGTGCCATGGGAGATGCTCGGGCGCTCGCTGCTTGCGGGATGGATCGCCGTACTCCCGCTGGCGGCAATACAGCTGTGGGTCTCGAGCCGATGGAAGAGTTTCGGCGCGGCGCTCGCGCTGAACGTGTGCTTCACCCTCCCGAGCATCTTTGCTGCTCAGTCGCACGAGTTTGCGCCATGGTACCCGTGGGCTCAGCCCATGCTCGCGATGATGCCGGGGCGGGCCGACATCGCTGCCGGAAATGTCTTCAACGTCGCACCGGAGACGCTATGGGTCGTCATTGTAGGCGGGCTGATGTTCGCGCTTCTCGGCGGGCTTGTGACCTTTGCGCGCGCGGACCTCAAGAGCTGACGGGGACTCCTCCGGCCGCTGGCCGATCAATCCGGGCGAACCGACGCCGTACGCCGTGGCGCTTCGCGATCGCCGGGTGGCCGAAGATCACCATGATGCCGGGCTGGATCCGGTCGGGCAGGCCCCAGCGCTTTCGGATCGCTTTGCTGTAGGTGGCAGGGTACGCGGCGAAGCCGAGCATGCAGCTTCCCAGGCCGAGCGACTCGGCGGCGATGACCGAGTAGGTCGCCGCGATATACGGGTCAGCAGGGTCGCAGGCGCCGCAGCCGTAGAACATCATCGCGAGAGGGGCGTCGTAGAAGAACCAGTCGACGCCCTTCTCGGCGTAGTCCCGGTAGTAGTCGACGGCGGGGAGGACGAAGTCGCGCGTCAGCTCGTAGTCGGTGCGGCGCATGAACGGACGCATGAGTGGCAGCGTGGGCCCGAGCCAGCGGCGGGCCTTCACCATCCAGCCGAGCGAATCCTTCGCAAACGCAGCCACCCGCTCGCGGCCTTCGAGCACGAGCACTCCCACGTCTGACGGTGGGATCCCCATCGGCGCGGCCGAAGCTGCTTTGAGGATCGCATCGACGAGCTCGGGGGCGATCTCGTCGGCGGTGAAGGTGCGGGTGCTGCGGCGGCTTTCGAGGAGCGCGAGAAGTCCCGGGTAGCCGGCGCGCGCGTCGCGAGGCGGAAGAGCGAAGACGTCGGTGGGAGTGAGGTCGCGGCCCTCGACCGAGATCGCGCCCGTCGGGCAGACGGCGACGCACGCCCCGCAGCCGATGCAGCCGAAGACGCGCGACTGGTCGACGGTGACGCGCCCGCCCTCAAGTTCAAGCGGCTTGCCGAAGCACACTCGCACGCAAGCGCCGCACCCGGTGCACGTGGCCTCATCGACGGTGACGCCTGCGACTCCGCTCGCGCGACTCGTACGGATGCTCATGCGAATTCCTCCCCGAAAAAGCCCAGCGTATCCGCGTCGAGTGTACCTCTACAGGTCGCCTCACTGAAGCCTACGGCGAGACGACTGTTGCATTCAAGGCAAAGGACCCCCGCCTACTTGACGTCTAGTTTTGCCGCCACTGCCGCAAGATGTTCAAGGAAGTGCGGCAGAGCAGGGTTGGGACAGTCAGCAAGATAGAATGCCCGATACTCCAGTTGGGCGTCCTCGTCCTCAATGGCGATGACGCTGAGTTCTGAGCGAACGGACTCCGGAATACTGGAAAGAGTGAGCGAGGTCCAAGGAAGAATTGAGTTGCCCAATTCAAGGAAGAACTCTTGGCAACTTGCGAGATTGTGCATCTCGAAGCTCGGCGCGAATCCGCGAGCACTACACAACTCCTCAATGCGCCAGCGAAAATCGAGACTGGATAGGTTTGGACGGGAAAGAAGCGCTTCGTCCTCAAGCTCCGAGATAAACACGCTGCTTCGACCCGCCAGCTTGTGATGTTTGTTCACGATGATGGCGAGGCGGTCGTCGAACAGCGGCAGAGATAGAAACTCAGGAGTCCTCAATTCGCGAGAAGCGATGCACAGAAGCGCGTCCACCGCTCGATTCGACAGCGAGTCAATGTGGCGTACCGAATCATCGGACCAGATCCTGGTCTGAATTTCGGCATGCGCTTCTTTGAGACCGCTGACCGCGCCTGATACCAACTCCAGCAGGAAGGGTCGGTCAACCCTTGCTCCTATCGTGAGATGGGACGGGCCGCTCTTGGACAAGGCCTTCAGTTTGCGTCTTGTTGCGTTGTATCGACTGACGATGGCGCTTGCGTCTTCTAGAAAGATCGTCCCGGCGTGCGTAAGGCGGAGATTCTTTCCTGTGCGTTCGACAAGCTCTGTGCCGATTTCCGACTCGAGCGCCGAAATCTGTTTACTGAGTGCTGATTGAGTTATGTGGAGATCAGCTGCGGCCTCAGTGAAGCTCATACGGGTCGAGAACGCGACGTAGTGGGCCAAGAGCGACATGTCCATTGTTTGACCTTTCGTATTCGCGGCAGAAAACGAATCGCGTTACAGAATCGCATTCCTCAACATGTATAGCCATTCCAGTTGAGAAATCACACATTCTTTCGAGGCCGAGCACTATGCACAGGCAGAATTTCTCTATGCATTGTGCCGGAGCTAGTATCGAGCCAAGTGCAGTGTCTGAGTACAAGAAACAGAATGCTTCTCCAACACCAATGTGGGGAGGTGATTAGATGAAGATGAAGACGAAATACGTGATCGTGGTGATGGTGCTGGCTGTTGTCCTGACTGCACTTGCGGCGGGCGGATGCAGTTCGAAGTCGACCAACGACGATTCGTCGAACCAGGCTACAACGACACCCAGTTCGCAGGACATCGCTGCGACCGATTGTCTCAAGTGCCACGGCCCCTTCTCAAAGGTCCAGGCAGCATCAGCGGGCTATGTGGCCGCCGATGGAACAGCAGTGAACCCACATCGGACCATTGACCCTGCCAACGGGGCCACAATGCACTCTCCCTCGGCCACAGCTCAGCCGATGGAATGCCTGGGTTGCCACTCGACGCATGCTCAGCCGCCCGCGTCCGCCGCCGCAGTACCCCGGCCTAAGACCTTGGACGCATGTTTCAAATGCCACCACATGATGAGTTTCTCTCCCTGCATCGGGTGCCATGCTTCCGCGACCGGAGGTGACTAGTTGGAGTCGGCGAATACTCAGGCTCAAGGAGGGGCCGGAGTCGATCGGATAGTCGGGATCAGATACGCCCACGAAGGACTAATCGTTCGAAGGAGAATTGGAATGTCTGCTGAGAAGAAGATGAATCGGCGCGAGTTCATCATAGGCGCTGCCGTGGCAGGAGCGGGACTTACGGCCGCCGGAGCCATTGCTGGTTGCTCCAAGGCCGCAACCCCGACGCCGGGATTGCCGGCCAAGTGGGACTATGAGACGGATGTCGTCGTTGTGGGATTTGGGGCTGCCGGCGGTGCTGCTGCAATTGAGGCGGCCGACGCGGGCGCAAAAGTCATCGTCCTTGAGAAGACAAATACGCCGGGGGGCAGTTCGTGTCTGTGCGCCGGCATCCTATATGCGGCTGGGACTACGCTTCAGAAGGCGGCGGGGATCACGGACACACCTGACGAGATGTACAAATATCTGATGTCCATGGGAAACGGGATGAACGTGCCTGAACTGACTCGGATTCAGGCAGACAATTCGGCACCGGCCTTTGAGTGGCTCGTTAAACTGGGTGCTCAGTTCTACTCAGGAGTGAATCTCTATGGTGGAATCCCTGCGATCCAGCCGTTGGCGGATGATAAGACCAGTTGGGGGCTCTACTACTCCGGTGCAGAACCGGAAATGGCAAAAGTGACGCCGCCCAAGCCGCGCGGGCATATCGTCAAGCCGGTTCAACCCACGTGGACCTATCCTCCCAAGAATCCGTCTGCTCCGACGCCGGTAGGGCCAACCAGAGGGACAGGATTCTTCAAGCCGCTGTGGGAAGGCGTCAAGTCGCGAGGACTTCAGGTCCTTGTGCAGACTAGAGCGACGGAACTTGTTGTGGATCCCACCACGAAGCAAGTCGTTGGAGTCAAGGCGACGCAGCCTGCCACGTCTCTAGCCTCAACGGACGCGTCGGGCACTGTCGACTACGCCAACGGCAAGACGGTCTACATCAAGGCCAAGCGCGGCGTAGTCTTGTCGGCAGGCGGGCATTCGCAGAACAAAGACTTCAACAAGATCTACTGCCAAGAGGGAATCTATCCGACCAACTACACGGCCTCTGACACGGGCGACGGCATCATTATGGGCATGAAGATCGGCGCCGGAACGATAAACCTGGACCAGACACTTCTGAGCGTGAGCGTTCTTGCAGGAGCAATCATGGTCGATCCAGGTGGCAGACGATTCGTCGATGAGACCTTCTATGCCATCAAAGCTGAAGGCTGGAAGGGTGCGTCCGGACGCTCTTCAAACTGGCTTGCATGGGAGATCGGTGACAAGCTGATCAAGGGAACGTCCACAGCCACAGTCGTGGAAGCCCCGACCATCAAGGAACTGGCTGTGAAGATCGGTTGCGACCCGACTGTCTTGGATCAGACCGTCAACTTTTACAACCAGAGTGTTGCCGGTGGAGTCGATCTGGAATTCGGCAAGACCCGGATCACACGTGCCGGAGACGTAGCGACCAAGAAGCTAGTGCCGATTTCGACACCTCCCTTCTATGCCATCAAGAAGGACCACGCCTCTACGGCATCTTCGCAAGGCATAACCATCGGTGGTTTGCGAATCAATACGAAAGCTCAGGTAGTGTCGATAACCGGCACGGACACCATTCCTAGGCTTTATGCAGCCGGCATCAACGGCGGCGGCATCATGGGCGACTGCTACACGGGAAGCGGCAGTGCCATCGGACAAGATCTCGTTTGGGGCCGGATTGCCGGCAAGAATGCCGCCGGCGAAGCGCCGCTGACGTAGACAGCGCGCGGCTGACGGCCGATGTATGCAGAGGAGGGAGAGCCCCAGCCGGGCTCTCCCTCTCTTGTGTCGGTCGTTTCCTTGGCTAGTTCCTGCAGGCACTAGGGGTTTCGCCTCGCGGTCAGCCTAGCGAGGGCCGCTGGGGCCGCCGCGTTCCGAGCGGATCTCGCGGACGTGGTTCTTGGCGTCGACAAAGACGACTGACGGCTCCCAGTCGCGCGCTTCGGCATCCTCGAGCTGGACGAACGTCGCGATGATCACCACATCTCCCGCCGACACGAGATGCGCTGCGGCGCCGTTGACGCATACGACGCCCGATGCGCGCTCGCCCGCGATCGCGTAAGTCTGCAGTCGGGAGCCACTCGTGACGTTCCAGATGTGGACGGCCTCGTGGGGGAGGATTCCGGCGGCGTCGAGCAGGTCCGCGTCGACCGTGACGCTGCCTTCGTAGCTCAGGTTGGCCTCCGTCACCGTAGCGCGGTGGATCTTGCCGCCGAGAAGGGTGCGTAGCATGGACGTCGTCTCCGTTCCCGGGTACCCGCCGACGTCGCGGTCGAGTCCCAGCCTCGGGGTCACTGTGAGCGGAATGGTAGCACGATAGCACGGTGAAGTTGGTACTCTTTCACCCACCCGCCCAGTCTCTGCGATAATGTACTTGCGCTTTCGGATTCGACCCGGTTGCAGCACCGCCGCCCCCGACTCCGCCCAAGGAGCCTCATCATGATCGATCGCTACACTCGCCCCGAAATGGGCCGCATCTGGTCTCAGGAAAATAAGTTCGAGATCTGGAAGGAGATCGAGGTCCTCGCGTGCGAGGCGCAGGCCGAACTGGGTGTGATCCCGCGCGAAGACGCTGTCCTCATCCGCGAGCGCGCAGCCTTCGAGGTCGAGCGCATCGACGAGATCGAGCGCACTACCAACCACGACGTCATCGCCTTCCTCACCAACATGGCCGAGCACATCGGCGAACCCTCGAAGTACGTCCACTACGGCATGACCTCGAGCGACCTGGGCGACACGGCGCTCATGGTGCAGATCACGCAGGCGATCGACATCATCATCGACGACGTCGTCCGTCTGGGCCGCATCTGCCAGCGCCGCGCCGAGGAGTTCCGCGACACGCTGTGCGTCGGGCGCACTCACGGCATCCACGCCGAGCCGATGACGTTCGGGATGAAGTTCGCCGTCTGGGCGCAGGCGTTCAAGCGCGCCGAGCTGCGTCTCAAGGCTGCGCGCGAGTACTCGTGCGCGGTGGGCGCGATCTCCGGCGCGGTGGGCAGCTACTCCAGCATCGACCCGTTTGTGGAGGAGTACGTCTGCGAGAGGCTCGGCCTTCGGCCCGACCCTGCGTCGCAACAGGTCATCGCGCGCGACCGCCATGCGCACGTACTCATGATGCTCGGCATCGTCGCTTCGACCGCCGAGTGGATCGCAACTGAGGTTCGGGCGCTCCAGAAATCCGACACGATCGAAGCCGAGGAACCGTTCGCGAAGGGCCAGAAGGGCTCCAGCGCAATGCCGCACAAGCGCAATCCGATCACCGCCGAGCGCGTTGTCGGCCTGGCGCGCGTCGTGAAGGCGAACGGGCAGGTCGGCCTCGACAACGTGGCGCTGTGGCACGAGCGCGACATCAGCCACTCCTCGGCAGAGCGCGTTGTCATGCCGGACAGCTTCGCCGCGACCGACTACCTGCTCGGCAAGCTTGAATGGATCCTTGACGGGCTCGTTATCTACCCGGACGTCATGATGGCGAACCTGAACAGGACTCGCGGCCTCATCTACTCCAGCAAGGTGCTGCTCGCTCTTGTCGACACCGACATGTCCCGCGAAGACGCGTACCTCGTCGTGCAGCGCAACGCCATGCTCGTGTGGGAGTCGATTCAGCGCGCCGAGGACGACGGGCCCACCTATCGCAGCGCGCTCGAAGCCGACCCCGAGGTCACTTCGCGTCTCTCGGCCGATCAGCTCGACGCGATCTTCGACCCGTGGGCGTTCCTATCGCGCGTCGACATCGTGTTTGACCGGGTGGCAGCGCTGGAGTTCTAGCGACTGCTGCTCAGCCGGGCCTTGCGTTCAGCTGTGTACGTCCACCACGGTTTGGCGGGTTCTCCGCCCATGTAGGCGACCGCGGATATGAAGACGTCAAGTAGGCAAGGGTCGTGGCGAGCGCCTGTCCGGCGCGCGAGATCATCGAACAGAGCGTATGGGTCCCGGTCGGACAAGTCGGACGGCACACGAATGTCGATCAGCCGGAACTTCTCGGCGATTGCCGGACCGACGTTGGGGATGTCCTCGAGCTTCTCCGGAAGCGCCTGTTCGGCGTTCATCATCTGTCCGATTCTCTACTCGGCTGGCACTTCGGATGTGCAGCTCGAACAGCGCGTCGCAGCCTTGGGGATCTCGGTCAGGCAGTAGGGGCAGGGGCGGCCGGTGGCTTCTTCGGCCTTGCGGAACCGGTTGACGCCTTTGATGACCAGGAACAGCACCAGTGCTACTACCAGGAAGTTGAGTACCGCGCTCAAGAATGCCCCGTAGTTGAGTGTCACGGCAGAGTTCAGGTGAACCGAGAGTCCTTCCAGCGCTGCTTTGCCGCCGCCGAGCAGCCCGAGGAACGGGTTGATCATATCCTTGATGAACGAGTTCACGATCGCGCTGAACGCTGCGCCAATGACGATGCCAATCGCCAGATCGACAACATTGCCCTTGAATGCGAATTCCTTGAACTCCTTCAGCATGATGTCCTCCTCGAATCTCGGACTCTACCCCGCATGTTTCCATTTTGATGCTCGCGTGAACATACTAGATGATGACACGTGAAGTCAGAGATGTCCTAGGAGGATGGCCATGACTGAAGAGATCAGCCCTGTGGTTCCCGAAGAGGAACCCGCAAGTCCGAGCGCCGGCGATGCGTGGAACGACGTGGTGGCGCGCATGGGAGATCTGGGCGAGGCGCTGTCTCGTTGGACTAAGGCGGCCGTAGATGATCCGGAGAAGACACTCAGACTCGAGGAAGTCCGCGCCGGGATCAACGACATCGCGCGCAAAGCGGATGTAACGCTCTCCGAAGCCACAGTCGACCTGGGCCAGCAGTTTCGGCAGGGCGCCGAGCGAACAGGACAGGCGATAAACGACGCCGCCGAGAAAGCGTCGGCTGCTGCTGCTCCGCATGTCGCCAACGCGCTCGCGGGGTTGGCGGCTGTCCTCGGGCGAGCGGCGGAGAAGGTTGATGGGGCCGCGAGTCGCGGCAAGGCGGAGTCCGCCGATGACGTGCCCGAGCCGCCTGCGGCGCCGGAACCCCCGAAGATGCCGTGATGCCCGAGGCTTGGCTCCGGCTGTTCCCAGAGGATCCGATCCCGTGGCTGCTCGGCGGCGAGGAGCCAGCGGCGCGCTGGCTGGCGCTGACCGCGCTGGTCGACCGTCCGGCGGATGACTCCGAAGTCGTGGCTGCGCACGCCGCCGTGCTCGCGGACGCAGGCACGCGCGAGCTTCTCGGCAGGCTGGTGCCGTGGGATGTGGACGCGCTTGCGACCGGCCACGACAAGCCAGAGTACACGCCGAACCTGCTCGGGTTGCTCGGCGACATGGGTGTGACGGCTCAGGATGATCCGCGCATCGCCACGATCCTCGCGTCCATGCTCGAACACCAGAATGCCGATGGCCGCTTTCAGGCATTCGGGCGGTGGCGCGGAATGGACGCGCCGGTCTGGAGCGCGCTCCCGTGCGATTCGCATGCTATCGCCGAGACGCTCGCGCGCTTCGGGTTCGCCGAGGACCCGCGGGTGCTGCGCGCGTTCGGGCGCATCGCTGCCGATCTCGCCGAGACCCGTCAAGGCCGCGCGTGGCTCTGCCTGCCAGACCCGCTGGTCGGTTTCCGCGGCCCGGGCAGCAACGCCGACATGTGCCCGCAGGCGACGATCGAGGCCCTGCGCGCGTTTTCGTACCTGCCCGCCGAGCAGCGCCCGCGCGAGGTTGTCGAAGCCGGCCGCGTGTCGCTGCGAGCATGGCGAGAGCGCGGTGCCGAGAAACCGTACCTGTTCGGCCATGGTCGACAGTTCAAGCGCGCCAAGTGGCCGGCGACCTGGTACTCGGCGCTCGAAGTTGTCGACACACTCGGCCGCTACCCCGAGCTGTGGAGCGGCCCCGCCGCCGATCCCGCCGACCGCCGTGCCCTCGCCGAGATCGCGGCATGTCTGGCTGCCTACAACATCGGCCCCGATGGCCGTGTCGTCCCGCGCTCATGCTTCCGCGGCTTCGAGCAGTTCTCGTTCGGCCAGAAGAAGACACCCTCGGCGTTCGCGACCGCTCGCATCGCCGTGGCACTCCGCAAGCTCGACGACCTCATCGGCGAGATCGAAGCCGTCGACGTACTAGCGCTTGGCAGCTCCAAAGGTGGCACCGGCACCCCAATGCCGCCAGACTAAGGATTCGACCCGAGGGGAGGCAGAGGGCGGGGGTCCTGCGCGAGTTACGCAGAAAGGCCGCCCGATCTTTGGGCGGCCTTTCGAGTATGTCTGAGCCCAGGACCCCTGCCCTCTGCCTCTTGCGCACTCAGCGCCTCTTGCGTCCTTGATGCCGCTGCCGCGCGGACGGCTCATCCAGAAGCAGGGGCACATCGCCCGCCCTGATCGGCCCGCGGTACAGATCCTCGCCGAACCGTTCGAACCCCGGCACGCTCACCAGTCCGCCGGCTCGGCTTGCGATGCGTTCGAGAAATGCGTCGGCAGGTTCCCGACGGTCCGTCGCGAGCATGACGATATTGTCGGTGCCGTCGATAGCGTTGCCGTCATGCCCCACGGCGAAGACCCATAGCTGTCGCCAGACGTTGGACGCCGTGCGGTAGAGGCTGCGAAACGCCCGGCTCTTTCCGTCGTGGAGCGAGCCGATGAAGTTGTACGCGACCACCCCGTCGGGGGCGAGGCAGTCGCGCATCGTGCGCATGAACTCCTCGGTCATGAGTTGCCGAGGAACCCGGTCATCGTCGAACGCGTCGACGATGATGATGTCGTAGATGTCGTCGGAGGTCGCCACAAAGTCGCGGCCATCGGCTACCGTGACGGTGATCCGCTCGTCTAGCGGCAACGCGAACAGCTCGTGTGCGATTTCGACCACGTCCGGGTCAAGTTCGACCACGTCGATGTGCATCGCCGGATAATCCCGCCACATGCGCTTGACCACCGACCCGCCACCCAGCCCGAGCACCAAGGTCCACTCGGCGTCATGCTTCACCGCGAGCGTGAGGTGCAGGTAGCCGACGTATTCGATGTCGGTCTCAAACGGGTCGGCAAGCGACATCGACGACTGGTGGTTTCGCTCGAACTTGAGCGAGCGCACGCCATCGTGATCGATTACCTTCAGCTTGTGGTACGCCGAGTCCTGCTCGTACATGGAGTCCTTGGGGTCGGTGGCCAAACAAGCGGGCTAGCCCTGCATCGGCGTCATGATACCGAAGACCGCGCCCGCGGGGTCGGTCAACACCGCAAACCACATGTTTCCGGCCTCCATTGGCTCCATGTTCACATCGGCGCCGAGCGAAATTGCTCTGGCGGCTTCGGTCGTTGCGTTCGTGACGCCGAAGTACACGAGCCAGCTGGCGGGCACTTCAGGGCCGAGTTGCTTGGGCATCATCATGACGCCGCCTTCCGGCTGTCCGCCTACGCTGGCGAGCCAGTACGGCGTGGGGGACTCTGCCGAGCGCTGGATATCCCAGCCGACGAGTTTCGCGAAGAAAGCGGCCGCCGTTTCCGGGTCGCGCGTGCTGAGCTCGCTCCAAATCAGGGAGCCCGGCTCCATGAACGTTTGCGCGCCATGGTGCTTTCCCGCCTGCCAGAAGTAGATGACTCCGCCCGTGGGATCCTGGATGCCGACCATGCGACCCTCGGTCATCACATCCATCGCAGGCATCACGATCATGCCGCCGAGTTCGGTTGCTTTCTCGGCGATCGTGTCAACATCGGGCGCGGCGAGGTAGGTGTTCCACATCGACGGCATGCCCATCTCGGCCATCTGAGGATTCATCGCAGATGCCCCGGCAACCGTCGCGCCGTGAAGTGTGAACATGCGGTAGATCGGGCCTTGGTCGGTGGGGACGTCGTAGTGCTCCCACCCGAACATCTCTTCATAGAAGGTGGTTTGCACCTCTAGGTCTCTTGCTGCCAGGTCGATCCAGCTGAACTCGCCCAATGCGTTCCGCTCCATGACATGCCTCCCGGAATCGATGCGGTGGTCTCGTGGTTGTTTGTACCCCGCGGGCGAAGGACTGGTGACAACCGGCCGGGACAGTGGAACACTCAATAGGCAATCCAATCAGGAGGGTATTCACATGGCGTGGAAACTATTCGGGGGCTCGCAGCAGGCGAGAATGCGCGCGAAGACGCGGGTGCCCGAGCGGATCGGTCTTGCGCTCGGCGGCGGCGCGGTGCGCGGCGCGGCGCACGTGGGTGTTCTGGCGGTGCTGGACGCTGTGGGCATCAAGCCCGATGTCATCGCGGGCACCAGCGCCGGGTCGGTGGCGGGCGCGGCATATGCTGCGGGTGCCACACCGGCCGAGATGTTGGCGATCCTGGAGAAGACGTCGTGGCCCAAGCTCGTAGTGCCTGCGTGGCACTCCAAGTTGAGCGCGTTTGAAACAGGCCGTCTGGGATTGCTGATCGAGTCGCTGACGCACTGCGCTACCTTCGCCGAGTTGGAGATCCCCTTCGCGGCGGTGGCCTGTGACCTGCTGACGGGGAAGAGGGTCGACCTCGTCGAGGGCCAGTTGCGCGAAGCGGTGATTGCCAGTACCTGTATCCCGGGAGTGTTCGAGCCGGTTCGGCGCGACGGGATGCTTCTCGTGGACGGAGGGCTCGTCGACAACGTGCCGGTCGATACGGCGCGCATGTTGGGCGCCGACTACGTGATCGCCGTCGACGTGATGCCGACACTTGACGGGACTCACGAGCCGGTCGACATGCGCGACGTCATCATGCTCGTCTTGAGCGTTTCGGCTCATCAGACCGGGCAGGGAGTCAAAGAGGCAGACGTGGTCATACGCCCGGATGTCATGACCGTCTCGGCGCTTGATTTCGGTCACGTTGGACGAGCATATGCGGCCGGCGTCCTAGCTGCCGAGGCCGCGTTGCCCAAGATTCTGGCCGACTTGGGTCGGGCAGGTTAGTTCTGTGCCCGGTGATTCCCGGCAGAAGCGAGCCGCCGCCCGGGCCGCGCTTGCGTTTGTGAAGGCGGGCGAAGTGATCGGCATTGGAAGCGGAAGCACGGTCGACGCCTTCGTCGACGTGCTCGCCGCCGAGGGACCGCTGGTGTCAGGCGCAGTGGCGGCTTCAGGCGCCACTGCCGGCAGACTGCTGGGTGGCGGGATCCGGGTGCTGTCGCTCGCCCAAGCCGGTGGCGTGCTGGGCGTCTACGTTGACGGCGCCGACCGGGTTGATCCGCGCGGACGCGCGATCAAGGGTGGGGGAGGCGCACATACTCGAGAGAAAGAGCTTGCGAGCGTGGCCAGCTTGTGGGTGTGTATCGTTGACGCCTCCAAGTTCGCGGAGAGTCTGGATGGCGCATCTGTGCCCTTGGAAGTCGAGCCTGGCTTCGAAAGCAGCGTCGCCCAGGTTGTAACGTCGCTGGGCGGAGATCTGTACCGACGGGAGCAGGCGTTCGCCGACAGTGGATACCCGCTCTACGACGTAGTCGGCTTCGATCTTTCAGACCCGCTCGCGGCCGAGGATGCTCTCGACGCCATCCCGGGCGTGGTCGAATGCGGAATCTTCGCGCATAGAACCCCTGATGTGGTGTTGATCGCCTCAGAAGAGGGGATACTCAGCATTCGGCCGGGTGGCTGTCAGACCCCATGATTCCGATGATGGTGATGCGCGAAGCGTCGGCCACCGTAGAGTTCGACCGCGGCCACTACGATAAGACTGCCGATCATCGCCGCCAGCCATCCCAGGATACTCATCTGCCCGAGGGATCCAATCCTGCTCTCGACTTCGCGCATGTTGCGTCCGACGAGCACGACATGGCCATCCTTTGACCCGACGGCCACCGCTGCGATTCTGACCCCGGAACTCGGCTGCCAGGTGACTTTGTTGCTGCCTTTACTGCGAGCCGTGTCGAGAACTCCCGAAGGAGCCTTCGGCGTGGAGCCGGACAGCACCGCCGAGGAGGCCACCGGGGTATTGGTCGTGTCGTAGATGATCATGAAGGGCGCGAGGCTCTTCTCGGCATCGACTTTGGTTGCCGAGACGATCTTCGCGGGGGCGACACCGGCATCGAGCTGTGCGGCCGCATCTTGGGCCATCTGGACTTGGGGATCGTTGAGTCCCGTGCGATAGGTCTGTTGAACCGAAGCATAGGACATGAGCACGAGCACGGTACCCATCGCGGCAATCGGCAGCCAGAGTCTCACGATGCGAAACCACATAGGCATGGACGAACCCCCCTTATTATGAGTGTGCGACCCAATGAAATGTTCGTACCCGTACGGGGTTCTGGCTGCACAAGTGTTGTAGTTTCGGTGAAGACAAGACGCGATCCGACGCCTCGGCGTACACTTCGCTAGAGTCCTTTTGAGCCGAGGAGGTGCTATGGCCGTCGAGACGCGCCGAATTCTGCTGGTGGAAGACGAGAAGACGATCCGCAGCGCGGTAGCCGCCTACCTTGAACGTGAAGGTTACTGGGTTACTCCCGCCGAGGACGGTGAAGCCGCACTCGAGGCATTCGGCAAGTACCGGTTCGATCTCGTGGTGCTTGACCTGATGCTGCCCAAGGTCTCGGGCGAAGTGGTATGCCGCACTATTCGCGATGTTTCCGATACGCCCATCATCATGCTCACCGCCAAGGGCGAAGAGGAAGACCGCATCGCCGGGCTCGAACTCGGAGCTGACGATTATCTGGTCAAGCCGTTCTCTCCCCGCGAACTGGTGGCTCGTGTCAGAGCGCTCCTGCGCAGAGCGCATGCGGAGAGCGAGCCTCAGCGGGATCGCCTCGTCTTCGGCGATCTTGAGATTGACGTCTCCGGGCACAAGGCGCTGCTGTCGGGCGAGGAACTCGATCTGACCGCGAGTGAGTTCAAGCTCCTCACGACACTCTCCCGGTACCCCGGGCGAGTCTACTCGCGCATGGAGCTCGTGGAGAAGGTGCTCGGATACGATTTCGAAGGTTACGAGCGTACGATCGACAGCCACGTGAAGAACCTCCGGGCAAAGCTCGGCGACGATTCGCGCGACCCCACCTACATCCACACCGTTCATGGCGTCGGCTACCGGTTTGAACTTGCCAAGAGCAGCGCGGATGCCTGATTTTCTGAAGGGATTCGGGCAACGAACGGATTCTTTCAGTCCGCGAGAGTCCGAGGACAAGACCTCAACGCGGAAGCGTCCGCGAGGCGCATTCAGCCGTAGCCTCGCGATCGCGTTCGCGTCGGTGGCCCTGTTGACCGCTGGCTTGGCAGGGGTGCTCCTGTCGGCGGTCTGGAACTACCAGTTCGAGGGTTATGTCCGAGACAACCTTCAGACCGTAGCAGACAGCATCTCGCAGACGGTGACGTCGCTGTATCCCGACTATGGGTTCGGTCTGACAACGCTTACGCAGGTTCCCGACTACAGCTCTCAGAGCATCGGCGTCCAGATGCTGAACAGCAAGAACGAGATCGTCTACAGCCAGGCAAGCAGCAGGCAACGGGGCTCTGTGGTGGCGACGCAGGGAGCCGCGGTCTTGGATGCTGCTTCGCTCTTGCAGCCCACTGGCACTACCGTCACATCCCAGATAACCGTGAACGGCGAGAAGGTCGGCACCGTACGCGTCTGGGGCTATGGAACCACCGCACTCATGACCAGCCGCGACTCCAATTTCCGCCAGGGCTCGCTCATCGGCTTGGCGGTAGCCGCGCTCGTCGCACTGATTCTCTCGGGTCTGGTCGGCCTCTGGTACGCCGGCCGCCTAGTTCGGCCTATCGCGCGGATCACCGCGACGGCGCAGGCGCTCCGCGGTGGCAACGAGAAGGCGCGCACCGGTCTGCAGCCCTACGACGAGATCGGGTTTCTCGGCACCACGTTCGATGAGATGGCCGACGCGATCGAGGCTGACCGCGAGGTTGAGCGGCGGCTGACTGCCGACGTCGCGCACGAGCTTCGCACGCCTCTCCAGGCGATCCAGGCGACGGTGGAGGCGATGCAGGACGGCGTTCTGCCGGCCGACGACGAACGGCTCGGCATCGTGCGTTCGGAGACGATGCGTCTGGCGCGGCTGGCCGACGGTATCTTGCAGCTCACACGGTTGGAGTGCGGTTCACTGCCGATGGAGCTGTCGCGCATGGATCTCTCGGCGACGGTGAGGCTGGCCGTCGACATGCATGAGGCGCTCTTCGAGACTCGCAAGATCGTGCTTTCGGTGGACATCGAGGACGCGGTGTTCGTGAATGGGGATGCCGACCGGCTGCAGCAGGCTGTCAGCAACCTCCTGTCGAACGCCGCGCGCTACACGTCCGCGGGAGGTCGAGTGGGGGTCCGTGTGCGCCGGGAGGACGGCGAGGCGCTCATCGAGGTACTCGACACCGGTATCGGCATCGCCGAGGAAGACATGCCGCGCGTGTTCTCCAGGTTCTGGCGTGCCGATGCCGCGCGCGGACGGTCAAGCGGAGGCCTAGGGATCGGACTTGCGGTCACCAAGGAGATCGTTGAACGGCATGGCGGTGTGATCGGCGTTGCTCGGCGGCTTTACGGCGGAACGATTTTCACCATCCATCTGCCGCTGATCTAGCCAAAGTCGCGCCGCTTTTCCTCGCCCCACGCGGATCCATCGCCTACAATGGCGATAGAGTCCCCGCTTTGCCGCCGGACAGCGGGTTCGGCCACACTATCGACCTCGATTCCTAGGAAGAAGGAGCAACCTGTGCCGCAGACCCCGCCTGTACCCGACGCCCAAGGCAAGGTTCGCGACCTATACGATCTTGGCGACCGTCTGTTGCTTGTCGCCTCCGACCGCCTGAGCGCGTTCGATGTCGTTCTCCCCGATCCGATCCCCTTCAAAGGCGAAGTGCTCACCAAGCTCTCCCTCTTTTGGTTCGAGCTCTTGGCCGACGTGGTGCCCAATCACTTCCTCTCGGCGGATGTAGCCGACCTGCCTGCCCAGTTTGCGGCCATGGCGGACGATCTCGCCGGGCGATTCATGATCGTGAAGAAGGCGAGCGTCTTTCCGGTCGAGTGCATCGTGCGCGGGTACCTAGCCGGAAGCGGGTGGTCCGAGTACCAGCGTTCGCAAACGGTGTGCGGGCTGGCACTCCCCGAAGGCCTCGTCGAGTCCGATCGTTTGCCGGAGCCTATCTTCACCCCGTCGACCAAAGCCGAACTCGGCACACATGACGAGAACATCAGCTTTGAGCGCATGGTCGCTCTCATCGGCTCGGCTGCCGCAGAGGAGCTTCGCGCCAAGTCGCTGGCAGTCTACTCGGCAGCTCGCGATCACGCGGCCTCACGCGGCATCATCATCGCCGACACGAAGTTCGAATTCGGCCTCATCGGCCAAGCGATCACGCTGGTCGACGAGGTGCTCACCCCAGATTCGAGCCGCTTCTGGCCCGCCGAGAGCTACGCACCCGGCAGCAGCCAGCCGAGCTTCGACAAGCAGTACGTCCGCGACTGGCTCTTGGCAAGCGGATGGAACAAACAGGCGCCGGCACCGTCCCTACCCGCCGGCGTCATCGCCCGCACGAGTAGCATGTATATAGAGGCGTATGAACTGATAACGGGCCGTACGTTCGAGTCGGAGAGAGGCTAAACACCGTGGCGCGTCGTAGCCCTATGAACTCCAGGTACCAGAAGAACCAAGAACCACCGGGTCAGACTCGGAAGTCGGCAGCGTCGGCGAAACCCAAGCGCGCGATGGGCGTGTCCTCGGCGAGCACGACGGCAGCAAAGGACAAAGGAAAGGCGGAGTCGAAGGGCGCCCTGTTCCGCGCGACGCCGACGACACCCGAGTACCGGGCGCTCCGCAAACGGTGGATCATCCTCCTCGTCGTGGCTGTGGTATCCATCGTCGCGGCGGCATTGGCCCAGGCGACGCTCGCCGACTGGGCTTATACGAGCCAGGTCTGGATGGCCACGACTGGGCTGGCCTACGCCGCTCTGTTCTATGCGTTGTACCTCGACTTCTTCAAGATGCGGCCGCTGCGCAAGGCGGCCGAGAAGGCGGCCAAGGAATCGAAGCACTCGAAGAAGGACTCCAAGTAGCCCGCAAGGGAAGGACAAGCGAACATGGCTCGGTACGAGATCTACGTCACATACAAGCCCGGCATCTTCGATCCTCCTGGTGCGACCGCCGAGCGGGCGCTCGTGAACCTTGGCTATGAGGGCGTGAGTGAAGTCAAGATCGGCAAGTACATCAGGCTCGATGCCGACGCCGATCTGGCCACAGTCGCCGAGATGTGCCAGAAGCTGCTCGCCAACCCGGTTATCGAGGACTATCGCATCGAAACCGTCGGGGAGGCCTAAGCGATGCGCTTTGGTGTCGTCATCTTCCCAGGCTCCAACTGCGAGCAGGACGTCATTCGCGCCACGAAGTACCTCGGCTTCGACGCCGAGTACATCTGGCACGGGGACACCGACCTTTCCGGCTTCGACGCTATCGTGTTGCCCGGAGGCTTCTCGTACGGCGACTACATTCGCTGCGGCGCCGTCGCAAGATTCAGCCCTGTGATGGCCGAGGTCGTGCGCTTCGCCGAGAAGGGCGGACCCGTTCTGGGCATCTGCAACGGGTTCCAGATCCTCACGGAGGCGCATCTTCTACCGGGCGCGCTGCTGCGCAACCGCGGGCTGAAGTTTCTGTGCCAGCCTGCCAGCCTCCGGGTTGAGGAGAACAACTGCCAGTGGCTCGACACAGCCGCCGGCAGCCTGATCACGATCCCGATCAACCACAACGAGGGCAACTACTACTGCGATGCCGAGACGCTCGCTCGTCTCAACGCCAACGGTCAGGTCGTGCTGCGCTACGTGGAGACGGATGGGTCAACGGCGTCGGGGGGAAGCGCCCCCAATGGCGCGCTCGACGACATCGCCGGCGTGTGCAACGAGCGAGGGAACGTCTTCGGTCTGATGCCGCATCCCGAGCGCGCCTGTGATCCGCTCACCGGCGGGACTGACGGGCAGGGCTTTTTCACGACGATCGTGCGCAGGCTCGCGGAAGTCGCAAGATAGTCGGAATTGCGCTGACCTACTTCGAGATCGCGGCTCGATCTTCAGAGACCGTCAGCCAGTTCCCGAGTATCCCTCGAGAATCACACGCAGTGTGCGGCCTACAGTCTCCTCGCGCCATTCGGTCATCCGCTTTGCGAGACCAGGAGGAAGGTCGGTCGTATCGGTCTCCGCATAGTTTGAGCTGAAGAGCGAGAAACCGGCACAGAAGGCGATCACGGACTGCCAGAGTTCGATAGCGTTCCCATCGGAGAAGCCCAGTTGCGTGAGCGTCTCAAGGCCGCTCGTCTCGGGATCGGACTCCACGCGCCTGCCGGCGTAGATGACCAGGTTCGGGTGCGCTGCGAGCATGCGGTAGTACTCGGTGAATATCGCGGCGTAGAGATCCTTCCAGTCGGTGGGCAAGGGCTCGGGGAGGTGGATCTCTGAGCGCATCTGAAGAAGCATCCCGTCGATGAGTGCGTCCTTGCTGGGGACGTGGTGGTAAAGTGACGCGGCCTCAACGCCAACTTCCCTTGCCAGGCGGCGCATGCTGAGCGTTTCCAACCCCTCGGTGTCGACGATCCTGAGCGCGGTGGCAAAAAGTTCGTCGGCTGTGAGCGGGGCCGTGCGCTTTCTGGACGTGACCATCGACAGACTCCCAAATTCCCCGAATCGTGGCTTGATCCTAACGGTGTTAGGTAGCATACTGTGACAGGAACCTAACAGCGTTAGGTTAGCACAGAATGAGGATTGTGCGAAGCGGCCAAAGCCGTTCTGGACGAGGGACACCGAGGAGGCCGATGGCTATGCCGGAAATGCTAACGCGTCGTGAATTTGTGACCGCCACGGCCGTCCTAAGCGCGGGGATTGCAGTTGCCAGTGCAGCCGGCTGCACGCGGGACGCCGCCGAAGCCTACGGCGAGACGCCAACACCGTCGGTCAGCTATGAAGGGAGCAATGCGATGAGCAAGCGGGTGCTCGTGGGCTACGCAACAAGATCAGGCTCGACGACGGGTGTCGCCGAGGCCATCGGCAAGACTCTCGCCGCGCAGGGGCACGCCGCGGATGTCAAACCGATGAAGGGCGGGCCTTCAGTGCGAGGTTACGATGCCGTCATTCTGGGCAGTGCAATCAACGGGGGGCAGTGGCTGCCCGAGGCGGTCGAGTACCTGGAGACCAACCAGAAGGCGCTTGCCGCCGTGCCGGTGTCACTGTTCTGCGTGCATGCGATGAACTGCGGGTCCGGCGCAGAAGAGACCAAGAAGCGGCTTGCCTACCTAGGTAAGGAGCGAGCGCTCGTGACGCCAGCCGCTGAAGGATTCTTCGCCGGGCAGGGGCCGTCCGTGGACTCAAATGCGATTGTGCGCTGGGCGTTCCGGGCCTTCGGCGGAGATGTTGAAGGCGACGGCCGTGACTGGCACGCTATCGAGGCTTGGGCCAAGACCGTGCCGGTATAGAGCGCTGGTGCATCTGGCTGCAGGCACCGTTTCGGCGCTCTAGGGGCAAACTGCCGGAATCGGGCGGACCTTTCGCTGACTCGCGCGCGCCCTTTGCGTACAATGGCCTTGTTGCCCACTGTAGTAGCTCAAGGCCAAGGAGCCGCATCGCATGCCCCAGTCGCTGTCTTCCGAAATCGCCCCCAAGCTCGCTGTCGAACTCGGCCTGAACCTCGACGAGTACGAGAAGGTAGTCGCCATTCTCGGGCGCATACCGAGCATCACCGAGCTCTACATGTACTCGCTGATGTGGAGCGAGCACTGCTCGTACAAACACTCACGCAAGGCGCTGCGTATGTTCCCCAATGAGGGTCCTGCTGTACTGCAGGGTCCCGGTGAGAACGCCGGCGTCATCGGCGTGGGGGACGGCTGGGCGGTCGCGTTCAAGATGGAGTCGCACAACCACCCCTCGGCGATCGAGCCGTATCAGGGTGCGGCGACCGGCGTCGGCGGCATCATCCGTGACATCTTCACGATGGGCGCCCGCCCGATCGCGTCGCTTGACTCTCTACGCTTTGGTGCGCTCGACAAGCCGAGGCAGCGCTACCTGTTCGAAGGCGCGGTTGCGGGTATCGGCGGGTATGGGAACTGCCTCGGCGTGCCGACCATCGGCGGCGAGGTCTACTTCGAGGAAGCCTACGAGGGCAACTGCCTCATTAACGCGATGTCGCTGGGCCTCATGCGCGAAGACGAGATCATCCGCGCGACCGCGACCGGCCCCGGCAACCTTGTGGTGCTTATCGGCTCGACGACCGGCCGAGACGGCATCGGCGGTGCGAGCGTGCTTGCGAGCCAAGAGTTCGACGAGCGGGCTGAGGACAAGCGCCCCGCCGTGCAGGTGGGCGATCCGTTCGAGGAGAAACTGCTTATCGAGGCGTGCCTTGAGCTGCTCAAGAACAAGCTTCTCGTGGGTCTGGGCGACTGTGGCGCCGCCGGCCTGACCAGTTGCATTTCCGAAATGGCCGACCGCGGAGGCATGGGCGTCGACGTCGACGTCACGAAAATCCCTGCCCGCGAGGACGCGATGAAGCCGTTCGAGTTCATGGTTTCCGAGTCGCAGGAGCGCATGGTCGCCGTTCTCGAGCCGGAGAACCTCGCGGCGGCGCAAGCGGTCTGCACACGGTGGGGCCTGCGCTCCACCGTCATCGGCACCGTCACCGACACTGGCCGCTTCGTGGTGCGCGAGGGCGACGAGGTTGTGGCCGACATGCCGGCCTCTACGCTCGCAGGTGACGCCCCCAGCTACACCCCTGAGATGACCCGCCCGGCGTACCTCGATGAGGTCCAGGCGTTCGATCCCATGGCGCTTGCGCTGCCGAGCGAGCCCGCTGAGCTGGGTGACACGCTCCTGAAGCTGCTTGCGAGTCCCAACATCTGCTCGCGCCGTTGGATCTGGGAACAGTACGATCATCAGGTCATGTTGAACACCGTGGTGCTCCCCGGCAGCGACGCCGCCGTACTGCGCATCGGCGACGAAGGCCGCGGCATCGCGGTCTCGAGCGATTGCAACGGCCGCTACTGCTACCTCGACCCGTACGTTGGCTCACAGATCGCGCTCGCCGAGGCGGCGCGCAATGTGAGCTGCTCCGGTGGTGACCCGGCAGCGATCACCGACTGCCTCAACTTTGGCAATCCCGAGAAGCCCGAGGTGTTCTGGACCTTCTACGAGTCGGTGCGTGGCCTGGCCGACGCCTGCAAGGCGTGGGGCATTCCGGTCATCTCCGGCAACGTCAGCTTCTACAACGAGTCATTCGGCCAGCCCATCTACCCGACGCCGACCGTCGGCCTCGTCGGCCTGCTCGACGATGTCACGAAGCGCGCGACCTCGGCGTTTCAGGACGAAGGCGACGTCATCGTGCTCGTGGGCGAGTCCGCCGAGGAGCTTGGCGGCAGCGAGTACCTCAAGGTCATGCATGGCCTCGTGGCAGGCCGCCCGCCGGCGCTCGATCTCGAGCTTGAGGCCGATGTGCAGTCCGTGGTGCGAGATTCGATCCGCGGCGGCCTCATCAAGAGCGCGCACGACTGCTCCGAAGGCGGCATCGCCGTCACGCTCGCCGAGAGTTGCCTCAGCGGTGGCGTTGGCGCCGACGTGCACCTCGACGACAACCTGCAACCGGCGGCCTCGCTCTTCGGCGAGACGCAAAGCCGCATCGTCGTCACGCTCGCCGAGACCAACGCCGAGGAGTTCGTGAGCGTGTGCATCGGGCGTGGCGTCCCCTACAGCGTGCTCGGCACGGTAGGCGGGAAGCGCCTGACGATCGGCGAGAAGCTCGACCTCTCGCTGGCTGAGCTTGAGGCGGCCTTCGAACCGGTCCTGGCCATGCTGGTGGGCGGTCAGGTCAACTCCGATGAGATCCACGAGGGCTAGATACCGGCGGCTGTTCTAGAGAAGAGGGAGCGCCGCGCCTCCGAGCCAGCCCGCTTCTGGAATTTATTCCCTAAAGCTTTCGTGCGATGCCGCCGATAAAGACAACGGCGGCAAAAGTGCGAAAGCGAGACCTTCATGCAGGGTGTCCGTGGGCGAACCGGGGCGGTTCCGACTGATCAGATCGCGTTGATCGCGCTTTGCGGTGTCGTGATTGCTGTCGGCATCTGGGCCGTCTTCGCCGCCGTGGATGCGTTCATGCTGGGCACCGGCTTCGTAACGGAGTTTGTCGCTCCCTCAGAAAGTCGGCTTCTCGCCAGGCTGATCACGATCGTCGTGGTGCTCACGGGAACGCTTCTGACGCAATCGATGTACTCGAGGCGCTTCAGTGTCGAGCGTAGACTGAAGTCAGAGCAGGCCCGGGCCAACCAACTCTACGAGCAATCGCCGGATGCCGTCGTATGCCTCGATCCGACGTGGCACATTCAGTACGCGAATCCCGTCGCACAAGCCCTGTTCATCTCCGGCGAAGCAAACGATCCACCGGATGCGCAATGCTACCGCAAGATCCGGGGAAGCGATGCCCCCTGCGAAGACTGTCTGCTTTCGGAAGTAGTGGCCAGCGGAGAAGTCCGCCACAAATGCGTGAACGAATCGCACGACGGAGTTGACAGCTGGCTTGAGCACACGGTCTACCCCGTGTTTGGTGAAGACGGCGAACTGGACTCCGTGGTCGAAGTCATCCGAGACGTGACCGAGCAGGTATCGGCGCAGGAAACCATTCGGCGCATGGCATATTTCGACGAGCTGACGAAGCTACCCAACAGGCTCATGCTGCAGGACCGGCTCAAGAACGCGCTTGTGCAGGCGCGCAGGCGGGCAGAGCTTGTCGCTGTCGTGATCATCGACATCGATGATTTCAAACGCATTAACGACACTCTCAGCTACTCGGCGGGTGACGCCGTGCTCAAGGAGATCGCAGGGCGTTTCCAGATGCTCCTACGCGAAGAGGACACGGTGGCTCGGCAAAGCGGCGACGAATTCACCGTTGTCGCGCGGATCACAGCCTATGAAGATGTCGATATTCTCGCCACCAGGATTCTTAATTCGCTGAAGGCGAGCATCTCCGTTGACGGACGCGAGCTAAGCATCACCGCAAGCATCGGCATGGCGGTTTCGCCTCGGGACGGCGAAACCGAAGCCGACCTTATCCAGCACGCCGACATGGCCCTCCATCGTGCACAGGAGTGGGGGCACAACGTCCACAGAGTGTATTCGCCCGAGATGGGTGAGCCTTCGGCGATCAGTCTGGGGCTTGAGTCGATGATCAGCCGCGGGTTGGACCGGGGAGAGTTCGAGCTTTACTACCAACCTCAGATAGACCAGCGCAATAGGCGGTTCGTGGGCATGGAGGCGCTGATCCGGTGGAACCATCCAACCCGGGGCGTCCTGAGCCCAGCCGCGTTTCTCGATTCGGCCGAGCGTGCCGGCTTGATGGAGCGCATCGGGCCGTGGGTGCTCGAGACCGCCTGCCGACAAGGCCAAGCATGGAACGACCAAGGCCTCGACTTCGGGAGGATGGCCGTCAACTTGTCGGCGCGAGAGTTCGTCCAGTACGACGTGGCCGAGAACGTCGCGCGGACACTGCTCTTGACGGGCATGGACCCCGGCTTCCTGGAGCTTGAGATCACCGAGACCGCCGCCGTCCACAACGCCGATCAGGCGTTGCTGAGTCTGGCGCAGATACAGAAGTTGGGTGTGCGCGTCGCCATGGACGACTTCGGCACCGGCTACTCGTCCATGAGTAATCTCAAACGGCTTCCCATTCAGACGCTGAAGATCGCGCAGGCGTTCATGCGCGACGTGCACACGGACACGCAGAGCGCAGCGATCGCCTCACTGATCATCGGCCTATGTCACGAGCTGGGGCTCGAGATCGTGGCCGAGGGGGTCGAGCACAAGAGCCAGCTCGACTTCCTGAGCGAACGCGGCTGCTATGTCATCCAGGGCTTCATCTTCAGCCCGCCGATTCAGGCGGGCGATGCCGGCGCGCTGTTGGTTGAGCGAAACGCGCTCTTGCGCCTTCGGGCATAGCGTTTAGGCGTTTTCGGCAGGCGGCCGAGCGGCGCAGACGTGCACAATCATGGTATCCTACCCGCATCAAGAGCCCCCTCGTTCAAGCCACACTGTGAGGCGCCCGCCGCATGAGCGTTGACTGCACGTTCGACTTTCTCGACGACGACCGTCCCGATCGACCCGAAGAAGCTTGCGGGGTTTTCGCGGTGTACGCACCGGGAGAAGATGTCGCCAGACTCACATACTTCGGCCTGCACGCGCTGCAGCATCGCGGCCAGGAGTCCGCGGGGATTGCCGCAGGCGACGGAGAAAACGTCACCGTCACAAAGAACCTCGGTTTGGTGTCGCGCGTCTTCACGGAGAGCGACCTCGACTCGCTTACAGGCAGTGTCGCTATCGGGCACACGCGCTACTCGACCACCGGTTCTTCGACCAGCTGGGAGAATGCGCAGCCGCATCTCTCGACGATCGGCCACCAGGTCATTGCGCTGGCCCACAACGGCAACCTCGTCAACACGCACGAACTTCGCGAGGCGCTCAAGGACCGCGGCATCCGCTTTCGCTCCACAACCGACTCTGAGGTCGTCGCGACGCTCGTCGGCTATTTCACGCAGGAGACCAACCACATCCGCGAAGGCATCCGCCGCACGATGGGCTACATCACCGGCGCCTACGCCGTCGTGCTCATGACCGAGAGCGCTGTCTACGCGTTTCGCGACCCGCACGGTGTGCGGCCGCTCGTGCTCGGCAAGCTGGGTGATGATCGCGGATGGGTCGTAGCCAGCGAGACGTGCGCGCTCGACATCGTCGGCGCAGAGTTCGTCCGCGACGTCGCGCCGGGGGAGATGCTCAAGATCTCGGCCGACGGCGTCGAGGCAGAGCAGGCCATCCCTGCCGAGAAACCCTCGCTGTGCATGTTCGAGTTCGTGTACTTCGCGCGGCCCGATTCTGAGATGGGCGACTGCTCGCTTTACGAGGTGCGCCAGCGCATGGGGGCGACGCTTGCGAAAGAGGCGCCCGTTGCGGCGGACATTGTGATCGGTGTGCCTGACTCCGGGACGCCGGCGGCGATCGGGTACGCGCAGGCGAGCGGCGTGCCGTACGGCGAGGGACTCGCGAAGAACCGCTACATCGGTCGAACCTTCATCTCGCCGAGCCAAACGATTCGCCAACAGGGCATCCGCCTGAAACTCAACCCGCTCAAGCACGCGATCACCGGCAAGCGACTAGTGGTTGTCGACGATTCGATAGTGCGCGGCAACACGACGAAGAAACTCGTCAAACTGCTGCGTGACAACGGTGCGGCCGAGGTGCACATGCGCATCACTTCGCCGCCTGTCGTGTGGCCGTGCTTCTACGGCATCGACACGGACACGCAAGAGCAGCTCATCGGCGCGATGAAGACGGTCGAGGAGATCCGCGAGCACATCGGCGCGGATTCGCTCGCGTATCTGTCGCTCGAGGGCATGGTCGAGGCGGCCGGTTCTCCCCACGATACGTTCTGCCTCGCGTGCTTCAACGGTGACTATCCGATCGAGATACCGGATTCCGTCAAAGCGGGCAAACTTGCGCTGGAGGAGTGCTAGAGGATGGCCGACAACAACGACACCCGCCAGACAACCTACCGCGACGCCGGCGTCGACACCGCCGAGGGCGCGAGAGCGGTCGACGCGATCCGAGACGCCGTGCGCTCCACATACCGCCGCGAGGTTATCGGCGACATCGGTGGGTTTGGCGGCATGTTCTCGATTGCCGCGGCAAAGGGCATGGACGACCCGATCCTAGTCTCCGGCACCGACGGCGTGGGCACCAAGCTCAAGCTTGCGCAGCTGGTCGGACGCAGCGACACCGTAGGCATCGACCTCGTCGCCATGTGCGTCAACGACATCCTGTGCTGCGGCGCCGAGCCGCTCTTCTTCCTTGACTACGTGGCAATCGGCAAGCTCAAGAGCGACACGGTCGCCGAGATCGTCACCGGCATCGCCGAGGGCTGCCGCCAGGCCGGCTGCTCGCTCGTGGGCGGCGAGATGGCCGAGCATCCCGGCATCATGCCTGACGACGACTACGACCTCTCCGGCTTCTGCGTCGGGATCGTCGACCGGCCCGCGATGGTAGATGGCAGCACAGTGGTGCCCGGCGACGTCATTCTCGGCGTGGCTTCCAGCGGGCTGCACTCGAACGGCTACTCGCTCATAAGGCGTGTGCTGGTTGAGGGGCACGAGGGCGAGCTCGAGCTGCCGCGCGTCGATCTGGGGGGCGCCACGCTCGCCGAGGCGCTTCTGACGCCTACGCGCATCTATGTGGACGCGATCCTGCGTGTGCTGCGCGCGGGCGTGCCCGTGAGGGCGATGGCGCACATCACCGGCGGTGGCATAACCGAGAACCTCGATCGCGCGCTGCCAAAGACGTGTGACGCTGCGGTGGTTCGCGGCTCATGGTCTGTGCCGAAGGTCATCGAACTCGCGATTGAGGCGGCGGGGCTCTCGGAGGACGAGGCGCTTCGGACGTTCAACATGGGTATCGGCTTCGCGCTGGTGCTTGAGGCGAAGCATGCCGCGAAGGCGGCGGCGCTCCTGACCGAGTGCGGCGAGCGCGTCTTCGAGATCGGCGAGATCGTCGAGGGCAGCGGCAAGGTCGTCTACCGATGACGCCGAGCCGCCCTCGCTTCGGGGTGCTCCTCTCCGGCTCCGGCACCAACCTGCAGGCCATCATCGACGCGAGCGAATCGGGCGCACTGGCGGCGGACGTCGCCGTGGTGATCTCGAACAGCGGCTCGGCCTACGGCCTTACCCGCGCGTGTGAGCACTCGATCCCCGCGGTGCATGTCGACCGCGCCGCCTACGCCTCGCCCGCCGAGCACAACGCCGCCATCCGCGACGAGTTGCTCTCGCACAGCGTCGACTGGGTCGTGATGGCCGGCTACATGCGGCTTCTCGGCGCCGAGGTGCTCGATGCGTTCCCCAACCGCGTGCTCAACATTCATCCGGCGCTCCTGCCGAGCTTCCCCGGCGCGCATGGCATCGCCGACGCGTTCGCCTTCGGCGTGAAGGTCACCGGCGTCACCGTGCACTTCGCCAACGAAGTCTTCGACGACGGCCCCATCATCGCTCAGCGGCCAATCGAGATCGCCGAAGACGACACGCTCGAGACGCTCGAAGCCAAGATCCACGCCGCCGAGCACGAACTCTATCCGCGGGTGCTGCAGCTGATCGCCAAAGACAGGGTCGAGATCGTCGGGCGCAAGGTGCGGATCAAGCCGGCGCGATGAGTGCAGGTGTCCTCTCGGTCGCGCTGAAGGAGACCTGCCGGGTGGTGGGCGGCGCAGTGCCTCTGTGGCGCTTTCACCGCACGCGGCTTGCGGCCGGAGGCTGCGGCGAGGAGCTGCTTTCGCTCGCCGAGGACCGCGCGTTCGCAGCCGCTGCCGAGTGGGCCGAGGCTCCCACGCGCCGAGCCCGGCTGACCGTCGTTGTGCGCGAAGATGGCACCGTCACCGCCGAGGTCTCTCGGCGGCTCTCTTCGCTCGATGTGCCCCGCGGGCTCGTGGTCGCACGCGTCGACGTCGATGCCGGGCCTACCCTGCCTCCCGGCCCCGCGAAGCCCGCTGACCGCTCGGCCTACGACGACGCTCACCGCCGCGCAAAGGCGCTCGGCGCGCACCAGGCGGTGCTGGTCGGCCCTGACAGCTTCGTCCTCGACGGCAGCACCGCCACCGTCTGGATCGCCGAGAGTGGCGCGCTCGTCACGCCACCAGCGCCCCCGGCCGTACCCGGTGTCGGGCGCGCGTTCGTGCTCGAGCGCGCTGCGGAGGCGAACCTGCGAGTGCGCGTGGAGCCCTTGAGCTGGGATCGCCTCGAATCTGCCGACGAAGCCTTCCTCACGAACGCCTATGGGGGAGCGGCGCCGGTGCGCGGGCGCGGGGGAGAGCTGTTCGGCATCGTGGCGGGGATGTTCGCAGATATCTGGGGCGTCAACACGAGTATCTAGCCCGAATGTGTACTCATGACGACCCTAACACGTTTACTGGCTGGTATCGCCCTGCTATATTCACTTCTTGTCGGTTGGAGCATTCAACCGATCCATAGAGGGAAGGAACCCCATGAATCGCACAGTTCGAATCCTCGCCACTGCCGGCGCGGCGTTTGTTCTCGGCGCAGCCGCTCTTACGGGCTGCACGTCGAAATCGGCATCATCTGCACAGGTCGTCAAGATCGGCTTTGCGGCTCCGCTCACCGGCGACAACGCCATCTACGGTGAGGGCATGCGCCGTGCCGCCCAGCTGGCGGTCGACGAGGCCAACGCTTCAGCCGACGTCAAGGCGAAGGGCATCACGTTCGAGTTGTCCGCGCAGGACGACATGGGCGATCCCAAGCAGGCGGTCAACGTCGCCAACCTGATCGCAAGCGATACGAAAGTTGTGGGCGTGGTCGGTCATTTCAACTCCGGTTGTTCGATTCCTGCCGCTCCGGTCTACAACAAGTCGAACCTCGCGATGGTCTCGGTTTCGTCGAATCCGGCGCTGACCGCAAACGGCCTGCCCAACGTGGACCGCGTTGTCGCCAAGGACGATGCACAGGGAGCGGCTGCGGGTAAACTTGTTGCCGGTACGCTCGGCTTCAAGAAGGTCGCCGTGGTCGACGACGGAACTCCGTACGGGCAAGGCCTTGCGGCTCAGTTCATCAAAGCCTATACGGCAGCAGGCGGAACCGTTGTGGCCGAGGAGCACGTAAGTTCCAACGAGAACGACTTTAACTCGCTTGTTCTTCGCATCAAGCCGAAGGCGCCCGAAGCCATCTACTTCGCTGGTTCCGTTAACCAGGGAACGCTTCTCACCAAGCAGACCAAGCAGGCTGGCATGAAGATCCCGCTCATCGGCGGCGACATGATTTACTCGGCGGACTACATCAAGAACGCGGGGGCGGCCTCCGAAGGCGATGTTGCGACCGCGCTGGGACTCCCGTTGGAGCAGCAGCCCAAGGGCACCGAGTTCCTCGCCAAGTACAAGGCAAAGTACAACAAGAGTCCCGAGGCCTACGATTCCTATGCGTATGACGCCGCCAACGCGATCATCTCGGCGGTACTGAAGGTCGGCACGGACCACACAGCGGTCATGAATGCAGTTCGCAACGGATCGATCGAAGGCGTCACCGGTACCATCGCGTTCGACGCGAACGGCGACAACAAAACGCAGGTCATCTCGCAGTACCGCGTGACCAACGGCGTCTGGAAGCAGATACAGTAGAGCGCGCCGCCCCAAAACAGCTACAATTCGATACGAGACACTCACCGGGCCGCTCGCGAAGCGGCCCGGTACCGTTAGTCTGCGAATGAAGAGGGAGTGCCAGTGGCAAGCGATAGGGTCAGCATCAAGCGGGCGCTCGTGTCCGTTACCGACAAGACGGGGGTCGTCGACTTCTGCCGCGTTCTTGCCGACGAGTTTGGCGTCGAGATCGTCTCGACCGGTGGCACCGCGAAGGCTTTGGCCGACGCCGGCGTGCCGGTTCGCCCCATCGACGATCTGACGGGCTTCCCCGAGATGATGGACGGTCGCGTCAAGACGCTGCACCCGCGCGTGCACGGCGGCCTTCTTGCTCGCCGAGACGTGCCCGAGCATATGGCCGCTGCCGAGAAGCATGGCATCGGCATGATCGACCTCGTGTGCGTCAACCTCTACGCGTTCGAGGCTACTGTCGCCAAGCCAGGCGTCACCCTCGCCGAGGCGATCGAGAACATCGACATCGGCGGCCCGTCGATGCTTCGCTCGGCGGCTAAGAACCACGCGAGCGTCACGGTCGTCACAAGCCCGGCCGACTACGACGCGATCCTCGCCGAGATGCGCGTCAATGACGGCGCAACCACGGCCGACACACGCGCCGCGCTCGCGACCGAGGTCTTCCGCCTCACCAGCCACTATGACACCCAGATCTGGCAGTACCTCTCCGGCGCCGCCGATACCGCCTTTCCTGACGAGGTGCGCCTGCGCCTGACTAAAGCGCAGGACCTGCGCTACGGCGAGAATCCGCACCAGGCCGCCGCGTTCTACCGCTTCGCCGACGCCGCTGAGCACACGCTCGCTCGCGCCGAGCAGCTTCAAGGCAAGGAGCTCTCCTACAACAACTTCCTCGACACCGACGCCTGCTGGGCCGCCGTGCGAGAGTTCGCCGAGCCGGCCTGCGTCATCGTCAAGCACACGAATCCCTGTGGCACCTGTGTAGACGCGGATCTCACGGTCGCATATCGCCGCGCCCAGGCTGCCGATCCCGTCTCGGCGTACGGTGGAGTCATGGCGTTCAATCGCACAGTGCCGGTCAGTGTCATTGAGGCGATCAACGAGAACAAGCAGTTCGTCGAGGTGATGATCGCACCCGGCTATGACACCGACGCGCTCGAGATGCTTGCCAAGAAGCCCAACCTGCGCGTTCTGCGCACGGGCGGCGTGCGCCCGGCCGGCGGCTCCGTCGACCGACGTTCGGTCGAAGGCGGCCTGCTCGTGCAAGAGTCGGACGCGGTTGTTGAGATGCCCGAGGAGTTCCGCGTGGCCACCAAGCGCGAGCCCTCGGCGGCAGAGATGGAGCAGCTGATATTCGCGCTGCGCGTCTGCAAGACCGTGAAGAGCAATGCAATCGTGCTTGTGAAGGACAACGTGTCCATCGGCGTTGGCGCCGGGCAGATGAACCGTGTGAACTCGGCGCGCATCGCTGTCGAGATGGCGGGGGAGCAGGCTGTGGGTTCCGTGTGCGCCAGCGATGCGTATCTGCCCTTCGCCGACACCCTTGAGGTTGTCGCGGCTGCGGGAGTGACCGCACTCATCCAGCCCGGTGGTTCGATTCGCGATGACGAGAGCATTGCAAAAGCCGATGAACTGGGCGTGGCGATGGTCTTCACCGGCCGCCGTCACTTCCGCCACTAGAACCCGAAAGATGAAAAGGAGCGCTACAATGGCCGACAACTTCGACTGGACCGGATTCCGCGAGCTGGTTCGCCGGCTCGATGACCTGATCGGCGGAGATCGCACCGATGCTGAGTTCGCCGAGGAACTGCGCCGCGCCGTCACGTTCATCTACACCGCGGGCGTGACCGCGCCGAGTGCAGGCGACATCTACGAGGGTGCCGGCGGCGAAGCATTCTGGGCCGACGCCGTGGATCTCGGCTTGAGCGACATCGATCCTGATGAGGCCGAGACAGCCGCGCTCGCTTTGGCCGAGCGCCTCGCCATCTCCATCGAGGCCGCGCAGCCTGAAGGCGACGTCGACGAGGAATCCCTCGAGGACCTGGCCGAGGCCGCCGCGCAGGGGTTGCTGGACGCGGCGACGGTGCTGTCGGGTGGCAGCAAGCATTTCGACGCCGGCAGGCTGCAAGAGGCTGCGTGGGAGTGGTCGTTCCAGTTTGACGACTGGGGCACCAGCGCGCTTGCCTCACTCACCGCGCTGCACGAGCTGCTGTGGGGGGCGAGGTAGGCTTCCCGGCTTTGTTGGAGTCGACGCTGCTTATCTCACGCTGGCTTGCTCGCGACGGCCGCAGCCGCGCCCGGCTTGATCTCGGCTTCGCCAAGCGCCTTATGGAGCCGTTCGACAACTTCGGAGACGACCGGTAGCCGTTCTTGGTAGCGCTCGACGCGGATCGTGACCACTGCCGAGATGCTGCCGTCGGCGCCCATGGCGCGGAACCTGCATGTCGGCTCGAAGGAGCGGATCGCACCCGGGGCCGAGTCTCGCACGTCGCGCGCGACCTGCACCGCGATGACGCGCACGCGATCGAGGTCGCTGCCGTACGCGACGGTGAACGGAATCGCCGTAGTGTGCTCCTCGTTCTCGGCGGTGAAGTTGGTGATGAGCGCGCGTGCGATCACCGAGTTGGGCACCATGAGGAGGTCGTCGCCCGGCGAGCGGATGGTCGTGTTGCGCCACGTGACGTCGGTCACGGTGCCCTCCTCGCCGGTGTTGAGGCGAATGTACTCACCTGGTTGAATCTGCCGCGAGAGCGTGATCTGAAGACCGCTGAAGAAATTGGCGAGCGTGTCTTGTAGTCCCAGCGAGACTGCCAGACCCACGACGCCGAGAGACGCTACGAGCGGCCCGATCTGCACGCCGAGGGCGCCCAGTACGAATGTGAGGCCTATCGCCCAGATCACCATCCGCGCGAGGTTCACGAAGATGCTTCCGCTGGGTGCCGAAACGTTGTCCAGGCTCAGGTACGCTCGGATGAGCGAGCCTGCCAGCCGGGCGAGGAACAGCGTGACCGAGATCGTCGCCAGTATGACCACCGTTCGGCCGATCCAGGTCTGCGGATTCTGCGAGAGAAACGCGAACGGCTGCAACACCGCTTCGCCGATCAGGACAGCCCACACCTCCGGCTGCCCGCGCAGCGCCTTCGCGATTGCGAGACGGGCGCGGTGGCCTCGGCCGAGGCCCTGCCGGAGCAGCGCGACGCATGCCGCGTCCAGCGCGAGGCCGACTACGAACGAACCCGCGAGGACCGCGATAGCGATGAGCCAATGGTTGAGCACGGATGTCATGTAAAACCTCCTCTGATCTGCGATAATCCTAGCATGCGCTTGGCTCTCGGCCCGCTTCTCGGCTGCGATTCAGAAATCGTGCGTTGACCCCGCAAGGGTACGCAGGTAAACTTGCCAACGCGTTGGCCTGTTTGTCGCGCGAGGGCCGTTAGCTCAGCTGGCAGAGCAGGGGACTTTTAATCCCAAGGTCGCAGGTTCGAACCCCGCACGGCCCACCAGCGCGAAATGCACGTGCAGGACCCATACGCCCCCGTCGTCTAGCGGCCAAGGACTCCGCCCTTTCAAGGCGGCAACACGGATTCGAATTCCGTCGGGGGCACCAAAACCACAGGGCATAGGCGGTGCGGAAGCGTTGCGCGCTCCGGTCTGCGCCAGATCCCATCGGACAGCGCCCGCCCGTCGAGACTCTCCGCCAAACATCTAGTCACCGGTATCAAGGGCTGCTGATGCCGACGGCATATATCGTTCATCGGCCATCCGCAGGCTATCGGTCTTTCTCGATGAGAACCTTGAACGCTTTCAGGTCCCGATTGACTCTTCGGCGCATCCAGTGGCGTATCGTGTCTGGCTTGCCTTCCCAGGCCTCGGGGTCGTACTCGAGCTGGTAGTGCACCTTCGTCGTGTCTTCATTGATCTTCTCGAACGTGACCTTGCCGCTTTCTCGGCCATCAACCGCCTGCCAGGAGACGCTTTGATCGGGGGTGTACTCGATGACATCCGCGTCCCATTCGATGACATCGTCCTCGACCACGACAACCCAATGCAGGTCGTCCGTTGTAATGAGGTCTATACGCTCCACCACTTCCATAAACTCAGGGAAGTCCTCAAACGTCGTCCATGCCTCATAGACTTCACGGATGTCAGCAGCAACTTCGATGGTGGTGTCGACAAATGCCATCGTGTGCCCCTCTCTGCTCAAAGAATCGTGGTGGATTTATTCCCGCCAGGCGTGACCGGATAACACGTAGCCTCTCCACTGACCTTTCGATTCTTCTACGGTGCAGCGAGCAGACCGCGGGGACGCAGCAAGTCCGATGAAGCACGAATTCTCCGCGTGTAACCCCGCCCTGGGGGCGAGGCACCGTTTGTAAGCAGGGGCGGTACCTGCGTGTGATCAAGGAGCGCGGGTCGCTGTTCCTGACCGGTGAGCATGCGTTCAAGATCACCTCTTCGGGCCTGGACGTGTTCCCGCGACTCACGACGCCGCGCGCCGCCACTGCCTACGATCTCGTTCTTGAGCGCCAGAAGACGGGCGTCGAGGTCTTCGACACTATGATCGCCGATGGCCTCTGGAGAGGCGCTTCCAAGACCGCCCACGGTGGTGCCGATCGTCAGTTCGACGATGCCTACCCTGTGACGGGGCCAGCGTCAGCGAGGCTCACCACCACGGCGCGGTTTGCGAAGGCAGCGGATGCGCGCGGCGGGCGGGAAAGGCTCCTCCGCTTGCTCTTGCGGAGGGGTATAATCCGAGCGCAAGGCTCTGCTAGCCGGAATCGGACGTGGGAGGTTTCGTGCAGACACCAGAAGGCCCAGCTCAGATGGTGTTTCCTGATCTCAGTCGATCCGTTCTTTCCCGTGCTTGGCCGTTCGGCTTCGTCTTCCTGATTGTGTGGCGCATCCTCATCGTGCGACAGCACGGGATAGACCACGGTGGCGTCGACATACATCTGCTCTTCTACGGGAGCTTCGGGATCACAGCGTTGATCGTTGCGCTTGTTTATGTCTATGGCAGACGAACGCCCCGTCGGATCCCCCGTCTCGCTCTATGCATATTCTGTATGGGCGGCATGATCATCTCGTCGTGCGCATTGACGCTGGAGGTCTTCTCTGGTTCACGGACGGCGGCTATCGTAGGCGCTGTGATAGGCGGAATAGCCACAATATCCGGCATGCTGGGGTGGGGGAGTTACTTCAAGGACCTGTCGCTGCAGCTGAGCATCACCTACATCCTTGTCGCCTACATGGCCGATTTCTTCCTGGTCCCGCCTCTCATCATGTTCTTTCCGGTCGCGACCGTCCCGGTGCTGATCCTCTTCTCGGTTGGCGCTCCAATGTGCCTGTTGATGTCACAAGGGCCATCTGATGTCAGCATGGCTACTGAGGGTCGGCAGCCATCGGACGCCAACGGGCACGACGCGGGAGAGGTCACAAGCGGCAGAAACCTGCACGGCCGTCAGACGTTCCTATCGCTGTGGCGCTTGTTGGTGGCGTTCGCCATATACAGCTTTGTGCTCACGCTACGGACTCCTGTGACCTATCAATCCAATCAGCTGGCCCTGTTCCTCCTAAGCTACGCCGCGCTGGCAGTGACGCTGCGGCTCTTCTGGGCGCTGGTCATCCGTCGCGCCTATGTGCCCTTAGAGCGCATCCTCCAACTGTTCTTCCTAGTATTTGCTGTCGGCTTCTTGCTTCTGCCCCTCTCGTCGGGCTTCGCCTCTGAAATGCTGTCGGCGCTGCTATTCGTTATGACCGGGTTGATCTTCATGCTGGTTTGGATAGCAGTCGTCGGTGTGGCGCAGAGTTCGGAGATCCATCCATTTGTCGTCATCGGGGTTTGGGGGGCCTGTTATGGCTGTCCGCGCCTGGTATTCTTCCTCGTCGACTCCGTCCTGAATCGGCTTGGTTACAGCTTGGATACCGTTGTCGTAGCGTCGTTGGTCTCACTCTTCGGGCTGCTTGTTGCCGTATTCCTTATTAGCCGCCCGTCAACCGGTGCGCGTCCTTTCTTCCTTGGACTCAGCCGGTCGTATCATCACGGGAGCATGGATGGATCCCTCGATAGGGCCAGTTGGGGGGATCTTGCGCGCGAGTACAAGCTTACGGACCGGGAAAGCGAGATATTCATCCTGATATGCGCTGGGCATTCCAAGCGGTATATCTCGGAACACCTGTATATCTCCGAGAATACGGTCAAGGCCCACCAGAAGAAGATCTACGCGAAGATCGGCGTGCATTCCAAGCTTGATCTCGAGGAGAAGATCTGGTCGAGTTGAGACGACCGTTCTTCAGACACGAGAAGCGCTGTCTGCCCGGTTCTAAGAATCGAATGAAAAGGAGTCAGCCGGTGCGAATGGCACCGGCTGACTGGCTGAGCGTTCACGAAATGAACTACTCGCTATAGCACGACGTTTACGCTTGAGGAGCAAGTTTGATGGCCGAGTTACCGGCAATCCGTCCGAAGCACGTCATGTCGGTCCAGGAGTCACCGCCGTTGTTGCGGAAGCGTCCATGGACATTGCCCGTGACCTCACCGGCTGCAAATAGGCGCGGAATGGGCGCACCGTTAACATCCAGTACCTGAGAATTGGTGTCTATCCGCAGTCCGCCCGGAGTTGTACGGGTGTAGAACGTGAGTTCAGTGACATAGTAGGGAGGTTTGTTGATCGTGTGAGTCAGCATCGTCTTCGGTTTGCCGAAGTCGAGATCGACTTTGGTTCCGACGTACTTATTATACCTATCTAGATTCGCTTGGAGAGTAGCTTCGGGGCAACCTATGAAGTCTGCTACTTCCTTAACGGTGTTACAGACCTTGCCGAAGGTCTTTGCGAATGCAGCCAGGTTTGCCGCAGTGGCCTTCGTTACCGACTGGCTGTCACCGAGCCTAAACCAACTCGTCATATTGAATTCGCGCATGGTCGTATTCTCTGCGTCCATATAGTCTTCGGCCTTCGGCTTCTCGGTCCAGAACCGGTTGCCATCTTTCTTGACATCGATATAATCCGCTGCACTGCCGAATGGGTTGGAGTCCGCGGTGCCACTCATTGTGGCTTCTTTGACGCTAGCGCCAAAGTCAACTTGAATGCAGTTCATATTGACGAGTTGGCCTCCAATAAGCGAAGCAGCAGTGAGCATATCGCCGGTATTCCCGAGGCCACCACTACATCCTACGGTTGCCGGGATGCGCGGATCATACATGTTGCACATCTTTCCATTGGCAGCATAGCCACCAGAAGCCAAGATCACTGCACGCTTTGCCTTGATTCTCTTGCCATTTTCAAGGATGACGCCCTGCACGTCTCCGCTGATCTGATTCGCTCGGACAATGGTCTTAACCGGAGCATCGACGACGACCTTGGCATTGCTGTACTTCTTCAATGTGTCCTGCAGACACAGGAAGTTGCCAGCGCCACCCGACTTGTCCTTGTACGTAGACCCGATGTTGTACCGGACCTTCTTGTTGACCGTCGTGGACTTACCCTGATCGTTGTAGGTCCGCAGGTATTGGCATGCCTGCATTTCTGCTGATTTTCTCCAGTCAGATGGCTCTTGAATTGGGCTCTCGTAGAGACGTGAACCCTTCCATTTGATACCCAGTGACTCCAGCCAATTGAAGTTATCGAGCGAATTAAAGCAGAACAGGTGGGCTATCTTTGGATCAGACAAGTAGCAGCCAGCTGTCAGTTTATCCTCGTAGTAACTCTCGAATGTGTCGTCTTTGTAGATGGGATCCTTAGTCTCCGCAGCATAATCCAAGAGGTTCTTGGTGCCCATGGCACCGATATTGCCACCACTCATGATAGTGCTGCCACCGGGGGCAGACATCTTTTCGAAAAGCACGACCTTTGCGTTAGGGTCAGCGCTTGCGGTTGTGATACCTGCTATATGAGCAGCGCCACCACCACCGACGATGACGATGTCATACTCTTCGTCCCACTTCGTCGCAGCAGTCCCTGACTGTGTGCATCCGGCCAGCCCTCCAACGACAGCTGCGCCACCTACCAAAGCCGCTCCTTTAAGAAAATCCCTTCGATCCATCTTCTTCTTCTCCTCCTCTGTTGCCCATGTCGGAACACCCATCAATAGGAGTCCGTTCGATCTATCTCCTCCCTCCTTTGTTTCCTAGGTCGGAACACCCTCAACAGGCTCACCGTATGGCAGATCTTGTTCGCGAGGAAGCCTCGAAGCGGGTGATGGCATTACCCAAAATGGGTAGAGTTTTACTCACGCGTGCTCAGCAGATGACTGCTTGGCCGGATCTGTCGTTAGCACGGTATACACCGCCGCCGGCCGTGGTATTGTCTTCGCAAGTGGGCCAGTGACCGGGGTCAAGAAGACAAGGAGAGATCCCTCATGAACAAGCGCAACAAGTGGCTCGTCATCATCGCTGTGGTAGTCATCGTACTCGCGGCGGCGGTGGTAGCCGGCCTGAAGTGGCATGAGCAACCCTCATTCTGCTCGACCCTGTGCCACAAGCCCATGGCGCCCTACTACGAGACTTGGAAGAGCGGAGACATGCTGGCAGCTGTTCACGGCAAGGCCGATGTCGCCTGTCTGGACTGCCACGAATCCACGATTTCGCAACAGGCCTCCGAGGCGTTCAAGTACGTGACCGGCAACTACCAGACGCCGCTTCCCTTCGTCAAACTCGGCACGAAGGAGTTCTGCCTGAGGTGCCACGGAAGCTACGAGGAGCTGGGAAAGACGACCGCAGACTACGACGACGGGTCGGGGAGGAACCCCCACGACTCACACAACGGCGAGCTCGGCTGCTACAGCTGCCACAGGGTCCACGAACAATCGCAGCTCTTCTGCAGCCCGTGCCATGCGAGCATGGAGGTCCCTTCGGGGTGGAAGGCAGCCGGAAAGTAGCGGTGCATCGCTGAAGAGAAGTTGGACTGCCCGCGGGTTGATGGGCGGGGTCGGGCCGAAGCCGACCCCGCCCTTTGGATATGAAGGGCGATCAGCGCGGCTCAGGTTCTACGAATAGAAGTCACTCGCCGAGGCTTAGACGCAAAGCGATGATCCGGCTCACTGATGCTTCGAAGGCCGGTCTGTCAAGCACGCCCCCCGCATAGCCGTCCCTCAAAGCATTCATGGCGCTCACGCCTTCGGAGACGCTGCCTCCGGAACACAGGACAAGGTCCATGCCCGCGGCCGCGGCCAACTCGGCGCGATGGGCGATCGTGCCATACGGTTCCAGGGCACGAGCCTCCAGCGCATCCGTGATGGTGACACCCTTGAAGCCGAGTGCATCTCGCAGTTGACCCTGCACAATGATTGATGACAGCCCAGCCGGGGCTGTTGGGTCGAGGGCGGGGTAGACCGCCCAAGACACCATCACCAGCTTCACCCCAGCATTGATGGCTGCTGCGTAAGGGAGTTCGTCGATTGTACGCAGCGATTGCACAGGCACGTCGAGCGTCACCCGTCTTGCGTCAGTGTTCTGCGTGGTGCCGGCCGCGCCCAGACCAGGGAAGTGCTTGGCGGTCGCTGCGACGCCGGCACTTTGCTGGGCTTCGATGAAGTTGACCCCCAAGCTGGAGACCACTTGCGGAACAGAGCTGTAGGACCGCCCGTATTGATCGGCGAAGTTGCCCTGTGTGCGATATACGTCAAGCACCGGCGCCAAGTTCACGTTCAGACCGATACTGCGGAGGTAGTTCCCGGCGTCAGTGCCTGCCTGCGCGGCGGCACGTGCGGGGTCAGCTGACCTACCGATTTGCTTCTCTGAGAGGACGGGTGCACCAGGGAGGCGGCGGACGCTGCCACCTTCCTGGTCGATCATGTAGAGCAACGGTGCGCAGACAGGGTTGTCTGCGCTGGCATTGGCAAGCTCCAGCTTCTGGATGACCTCTTGGAGTTGCGACGCACTTGAGATGTTGCCCGAGAAGAAAATGACCCCGGCCGCCTCGCCGTGGCTGATGAGCGTGAGCAGAGCGTCGGGCGGCGTCAGTCCTTCGTAGCTCAAGATCACCCGCTGGCCAGCCATCTGCTGGGGCGACAATGAATGCAAGAATGGTGTGGCCGCCGAGGTGAACCCCGGCTCAGGTGGTTCAGTGGGTGACGGGGTAGACGTAGGGATCAGGCTTGGCGAGGGCGTTTGGGTCATGTCCGTGCCAGTGGAAGCCCGTCCGCAGCCGCCCACAGATACGATGACCAGCGCGGCAACACACAGGTGTAGCACCAAGCGACGGCGCAGGCGCTTGGAGTCCGGGCGCGTCGCCGCAAGCCACCCGACCACTGCTGCTTCGCAACGGGACGGTTCCCTATCTCTCCCTGTGGCGTGCCTATCGTTCTGCGGCATGTCCTTGGGTTCTCATCATGATCGGCAATCTCACAATGATACTCTCTGAATGGCCCCTATTTCGATGCCCTACCGACTTTACCAAGAGAACAAGGTTCGAATTCCCCTAGGACACCGGGCGCACTGCGGGCTCACGAACTTCAGGGCGCAGGTGTGGCATTGTCGTGTCTTCAAAGTGCCAACGAGTATCGATCCCGATGAAATCTGCGCGATGCAATCGCGCACGTGCGCGAGGCCTGCAGATCACCCACTAAGATCCCGCCTCGGCTACGACGTATGCCTACGACCGGGCAAGCATCGAGAACCTCGCCGCGATCTATCTTGCCGCTTTGCCCAACGGGTGACCCGCTCGATCTTCTATCATTCTGAACAGTTCTTGCTTCTTGTGAATTCCGAGCTTCGTATACAGGTTCTTGCTATAGGAACGCACGGTATCGAGTGAGATAAACATCTCTTTGCTCATCTGGCGAAATGTGTATCCACGGACCAGGTAGCCGACAACGTCGAGTTCCCGTTCGGATAAGCAATACTTGTGGGCCATGTCGTCAATCGTGTCCTCAATGTCGGATCTAGTGCTCAGCGCGCCTACGACGGGAATCAACGACTTCCTGGAGCCGAGTACATGAAATGCGACGACAATGATGAAGAAAGCAAGAAGCGCAATGACCAGAGTGACCGCTTCTTGGGGGTTATGGACGAGAGACTTGCTGAAGTTGACCACAACGACACCGAGAGAACCGATAACAAGGTTTCCCAGTCCAAAGAACGTTATGGGCGGCAAGTTAAGACGATAGGTCAGTGCGGCAAGGAGTATCCAATAGAACATCATGCTCCATTGCTGCATGATGGAAATTATGTACGCCGTAGCATTCGAATCTGCCTGCCAAGACGTGAGATAGACCAGTAGGCAACTCAGCAGAAGAAGTACGAACATCGGCCAGAGACTCACTGGATCATCTCGCCTCATAGCATAGACCCAGAAGTAGACGATCCCTAAACCAATGCCGAAAGCCAATGGCCACGAAAGGGTTGTCGTGATCGCCACAGACCTAGAGACGGTCGTGTTCATTATCACGATTGCAAGGTTGCATAGGACGAGGAGGATGAGGATGCCCCATGGCAAGCTGCTGAGAACGTCCTTGGCTATCTTGCCGGAAAGCATCTTGATGCCCTGCGCGTGCGTGAAGTGATAAGCGAGAAGAGCAGATGAGGCCAGCGGAAAAACAGCCATCGACCAGAATACGAGGGTTGCCGGAAGCGCAGTGATCACGCGGGTCAATATGCTGAAGAAGAAAAAGCCCAGACAAATCGCCACGATAGATCTTCGCGGTTCCAGAGAACAGACGCTTACGCCCCAACCGAGGAGCACTATGGCACTAGCGGCGCCGAACATGCCCATCCCGGCGTAGTGGATTATCGGCGAATGGCCCAAGCCCGGATACATGGCAAGTAGAGCCAGCAAGGTTCCTGCGCACGGGAGGACCACTGATATCCAGAAGACACGGGAGAGAACCTTCCTCGATTCCCAAAAAGTGCTGCCGAGGACCACGAAGAAGATGACGATGACCATCTGGATGGCCATGGGTAGGTATCTGGAGAGCTCGATTCCCGCGTACACACCGCTTGCAGAGATGCTCCTAGGTGCGGCGCGGAAGCTGGCGATGCCCAACGCGATAACGAGTATCGACACGACTGAGGAATTCCTTGTCGTGATCTCCTTCTGCGCGTCATGAGTGACAGCCATAACAGCCTCGCCTCTGACTCATCTCGCCCCGCACGAGTCTAGCACAACTGGCGCGCTTCGAATCCGAGATGCACGCCTCACAGAACGCGCGCGGGAGCATGCGCGAGAACCGGAATACATCTTTCATGTGGGGGTGATCCACGCCTCGTACATGTTAGGTGTGGTTCCTGACTCAAGCGATTACTGCACATCATTAGGAGGCCGTGATTTGGGGCAAATCGGCCTGAGTCTGTCGATCGATTCTTACCAAAAGGAGAGGAACATGAAGACAGAGGGACTTACGAGACGGGGCTTCATCGAAGGCGTCGGAGCGGCGGCACTTGGGGTGACGGCCGCTTCCGTACTGAGCGGCTGCAAGTCGGGGTCGACAACGACTCAACAGGAGACCGCCCCCAAGAGCGAATTCGTCGACCAACTCAATCCGCAAGACGATACGTACGACAAGTACACAACCGACTACGCGGCGATCTTCTCGCCGATCAAGATCGGCAAAATGAACTTGAAGAACCGCATCATCAAGACCGCGGCAGGTTCGGACACAACAGATGCAACCAAGGCATGGATCGCCCCCATTTCATGGGAGTACTACCTCAACTTCGCCAAGGGCGGCGCGGCCCTCGTGCAGTGCGAGGGAGCCACACTGAGCCACCTGGGCTTCAGCGCCGTTGCAGCGCCGACTGCGACGATGAAGGTGAAGACCCTCGAAGAAGGGATCCCGATCGCGAAGGCCTTCGCGGATGAGGTGCACAAGACCGGCGCCTACATTGGCCTACAAACAGGTCCGAACGTCAATGTTGACACCTCGACAGCTGCACAGATCAAAGAGGCCGTACGGCTCTATGGGCTATGTGCGAAGCGCTTGCAGCTGGCGGGATGGGACTGCATCGAGGTCAAGTTCTCTACAGGAGATGGCTTGAGTGGCTTCCTGACTAGGCGCAGAAACAAGCGCAAGGACGAATACGGAGGGTCCCTCGAGAACCGTGCCCGCTTGTTCGTCGAGCAGATCAAGGCCGTGAGGGAGAATTGCGGCCAGGATATGGCTATCATGTGCCACTACGACGCCTACGAAGAGAACGACGCGCAGCTCGGCGTCAACGACGGGTACCTCACCGTCGAGGAGGCTGCGGCAGCCGCGAAGCTTTTCGAGGCGGCGGGGGCCGACTTCATCCAGGTTCGCTGCACCACCCCCGGCCTGGAGTCCGGCCGCTGGGCACCTGACAATATGCATGCGGGCTTCCATGCCGACGGCATGACCGGCTATGGGACCATGTTCGATTACCGCGTCCACTTCCAAGGGCTGCAGGACGGGAAGCACTATGGAGCGGGCGGTTTCATCCCGGCTGCCGCCGTAGTCAAGAAGGCAGTCAAGATTCCCGTCGGCACCGCCGGCTTCATGGATCCGCGCACCGCACCCGACCTCATCAATAACGCAGTTCGCGACGGTCTCATCGACCTGGTATTCATGAACCGCCCGCTCACCGTCGACCCCGAGCTCCCCAACAAACTGCAGGCCAAGAAGCGCGACGAAGTCGCACCGTGCGCTCACTGCTTCCACTGCCACAGTGCAGGCACAGCTGACGTCTCCGTGAGGGACCCGGAGCTCTGCCGAGTGAACGCAGCACTCCAACGTGCCTACAACGCGGCCTTGCCTGAGGGTTACGTGCTTGCCGCCGCCAAAACCGTCAAAAACGTCATGGTCATCGGCGGAGGACCCGGCGGAATGGAGGCGGCTCGTCGCGCTGCGCAGCGTGGTCACAAGGTCACACTGTATGAGAAGGGCAGTTCTCTGGGCGGCATGGTCAAGACCGCAAGAGCTTACAAGGGCGTTCACGAGCGCCTCGATGACCACGTCGCCTTCCTCACCAAGATGATGTCGCTCAACAAGGTGACGGTCGTTACCGGCAAGGAGGTCGACGCCGCATTCGTCGACACCCAGAAGCCCGATGTGGTCATCGTCGCTGTTGGTGGGAAGCGGGACTCCAAGTTCGGCAGCTCGACGGTCGCCTCCCCGAAGGTGGTCAACATGGGTAGCTACAACCCGTCGAACGTCGGCAGCAACGTCGTTGTTCTCGGCGCCAACGCCCATGCAACGGATCTCACCTTGTACCTGCTCGCCCAAGGCAAGAAGGTTCAGATTGTTCACAGCGGGATTGCGACGGAGGTCGCCAAGGAACAGTCCATCCACTTCAGGCAGTACATCCCGCCGCACCTGCAGGCCAAGGGCGTCAGGATCTGGAGCGAGAGCACCGTCCAGAAGATCGTCGACGACGGAGTGGTCATCAAGACGGCCGCCGGCATCGAGTCGACCCTGAAATGCGACACGGTCATCGAGTGCTGGGACATGCTCGACAACACCACGCTTGCCGATGCGCTGAAGAGCAAGTATACCGTGATCTCCATCGGTGACTGCACCAGCTCGAAGGACTACGAGCGGAGCGCAGGGCAGAAGAGGAAGTTCAAGAACATCCTGTACGCCATCCAAGGTGGGTACGACGCAGCTCGCAGCATCTAGCGCTTCTTCGGTGTGCTTCCGAGCATCTGCTTCTTGCGATTGCAAAGTGAAGGGCCCGCGGCTCAAAGCCGCGGACCCTTCACGCTCGGTGGGCTGAACTGCTGCCTCTATGTCGAGTGCTCAAGCAGCTCCGCCAGTGACGCGTTCTTACTCGCCCACGCCCGTGCCTTCGGTTGTCTCGGCAGCATGTGGCGTCGCGTGCCCCGCGACAACATCGATCCAAGCGACACTCTCCTTATTTACACGGACGGTCTCACTGAGGGAGCCGTGACCGCGAGTTCTATGGTGAGGAGCGTCTGCTTGCGGTTCTCGGCGAAACGGTAGATCGCTCTAAAAAAGACACCATCGCGGACGTGATTGATGTGATGGCTTCTACGAATAATCGGTTGCGCGATGATCTTGCGATTCTAGTGGTGAGACTAAACGAAAGCCTGACCGTTCTCGTTTCGGCCATGCAGTGCGCCCGACCGACCCAATGCATCTCCGTGCCGAAGGACGTCCAGTTCAAGATCCCGACGGAGTCATGCGGTGTATGCCTCGAAGATATCGCGGAACGATTGGTGATTCTGCTCGAACGCTGCAAGAATAGCTGGGTCGAAATGCTTCGGCTGCGTGCGATCATCACCGTACGTGATGATGTCCACGGCTTTTGCATGGTCGAATGCCGGCTTGTACGGTCGCTCGCTGCGAAGGGCGTCGTAGATGTCGCATATGTTCGTAATACGGGCCGCCAATGGGATGGCCTCGCCCCGCTTGCCACGCGGATAACCCGAGCCGTCCCAACGCTCATGGTGGTTGAGCGCGATCTCGGCGCTCATCTTGAGATAGGGAGACTCGCTGTCGCCGAGGATCTTCGCGCCCATCAGAGTGTGCCCTTTCATGATCTCCCACTCATTGGCTGTGAAGTCGCCCGGCTTGAGTAGGATGTGGTCGGGAATACCGATCTTGCCTATGTCGTGCATCGGGCTCGCGAAATGGATCGTGTCGACGGCCTCTTCATCCATGCCGAGTATCATGGCAAGCTCGCGGCTGTAGCTGCCGATGCGCTGCACATGAGCGCCGGTGTTCTCATCCTTGTACTCCGCCGCTCGGGCCATCGTGAGAATCGTCTCCAGATGGCTCTCCTGAAGATCAGCGGTTCTTTCCCGCACTCGTTGTTCCAGCACTTCGTTGTAGCCGTTCAATTCCTTGTACAACAGACGTACTTCCAGCATGTTGTGGACGCGCGCCAGCACCTCAGTCAACTCAAACGGCTTGCTGACGAAGTCCTTCGCGCCGGCTTGCAGCGCGCTCAGTTTCTGGCCCGGTTGGGCGGTGACCACGAGGACAGGGAGGTATCCGTCCGGTTCAGCCTCTTTGAGCCGTTCCATTACCTGAAAGCCATCCATAACAGGCATCAAGAGATCAAGCAGAATCAAGTCGTAGTGGTTCTTGAGGTGCAGCTCGCAGACTCCGCTCGGGTCTGTCGTGGAGGAAACGCAAACGTAGCCGGCACGGCGCAGCATCTGTTCGAGCAGAAGAATATTGGCTTCCTGATCGTCAACGATCAGGATCTTGCCATGAAGGATGTCAGATGGGCTTGTCATAGGAGTTACAGCGTCTTGCCTTTCCCGTCAGGTCCTCTTTCTATGAGTCTTAGCACCTCATTCAGTGCATGCATGAACTCGTTGATCCTGATCGGCTTGGTGACGTAGCGCAGGAATCCCGCCTTCAGCCCGTTCTCTCTATCCCGTGGCATTGCATTGGCACTTATGGCAAGCACCGGGATGTTCGCTGTGGTCGGATCCGAGCGCAGGGTCCTCAGCACTTCGAAGCCGTTGATGTCGGGAAGATTGATGTCGACGAGGATCACGTCCGGCATGGACGCGCGCGCAATCTCGATACCGCCATTTCCAGTCACAGCGGACAGCAAGTGGATGTCAGGTCTACGTGCGATTATCTGCTCGACCAATTGCAGGTTCGCGGGGTTGTCCTCCACGTAGAGCAGGGTGTGTAGTCGTAGCTGCTCCCCGTGAGGCGCATCATGCCGGACCGATGCCATTGCGTCGCCTGCTTCCATCGGGAAGTCCGGCTTGGCAACCGAGATGAGTTCGAACCAGAACACGCTTCCTGCCCCGATGGTGCTTTCCACGCCGATCACGCCCCACATCAGCTCGACCAGCCGTTTGGCCACAACAAGGCCGATGCCGGTGCCTTCCTGGCTGCTAGCTTCCTGTCCAAGGCGATTAAAAGGCTGAAAAAGCTGCGATAGCTGTTCCGAATCCAGCCCCAGACCGGTATCCCTAACACTCACGCGAATGCGTCCCGGCGTGCCGTGGGCGCAGGCAACCTCGACTGTACCGTGATCGACGTTGTATTTGACTGCGTTGGAAAGCAGGTTGACGAAGACCTGCTTCAACCGGGTTCGATCAGCACGGACGAAGTACGGGCAGTCGAGCGGAGGGAAGGTGAGTTGGATACCGCACTGCTTCGCTTGCGGCTCGATCATGTTCTGGCATTCGAGCATCACTTCGGCCAGTGACACCGGCTCAAGCGAAAGCGGCACCTGCCCCGACTCGACCTTTGCGAGATCGAGGATTTCGTCGATCAACGTCAGAAGGTGCCATCCCGCCTGGAGAATCCGCGAAATGCCTTCCTGTTGGGAAGTCGTCGGCGGCGGGGAATCGGACTCCAGCAGTTGGGCGAAACCGAGGATCGCATTGAGCGGGCTGCGCAGCTCGTGGCTCATGCTGGAAAGGAACTCGGATTTGGCGAGGTTGGCCCTTTCCGCCACGAGCTTGGCTTCGATGAGTTCTGCTTCCACTCTCTTCGGTCCGGTCAGGTCCCGAGTCAGCTTGGCGAAGCCACGCAGATTACCTTCCTGGTCCCGTATCGCCGTGATGACCACGTTTGCCCAGAAGGTCGAGCCATCTTTGCGCATCCGCCACCCCTCGGCTTCAAACCGCCCGTTCGCCGCCACGATCCCCAGATCCCGCTGTGGGACGCCACGGTCGATGTCTTCGCGCGAGTAGAACCGAGAGAAATGCTGGCCGACGATTTCCTCTGCACTGTAGCCCTTGATCCGCTCTGCCCCGCTGTTCCAGCTCACGACACACCCCGTCGGATCCAACATAACGATGGCGTAGTCGGTCACACTCTCAACCATCAACCGGAAGCTCTCTTCGGTCCACCGCAGTTGCTCTTCGACCTCCTTGCGCGCGGTGTTGTCCGTACCGATGAGCAGGTAGCCGATGATGGCGCCCTGCGCATCGCGCAGTGCGGTGACCGATACGACCGCCGGGAAGCGACTGCCATCCTTTCGGATGTAGGTCAGTTCGTAGATGTCCTCGATGCCGCGTGACGCCTTGAACACCAATGCCTCGAAACCGGGAGTGATCGGGGTTCCGAGCTCGGTGCTCAACGACTTGGCGCGCGCTATCAGCTCTTGGGGATCGGAGATGTCGGCTGGTGTGAGCTTGTTCATCACTTCTGCAGCCGCGTAGCCCAGCATCCGCTCGGCGCCGACGTTGAAGATCTGGATGACGCCGTTCGCGTCGGTGGCGATGCTCGAGAAGTTCGCGCTGTTGAAGATCGCGCTTTGCAGGGCCCCGGCCTTGACCTCCGTACCGATGAGCAGGTAGCCGATGATGGCGCCCTGTGCATCGCGCAGTGCGGTGACCGATACGACCGCCGGGAAGCGACTGCCATCCTTTCGGATGTAGGTCAGTTCGTAGATATCCTCGATGCCGCGTGACGCTTTGAACACCAATGCCTCGAAACCGGGAGTGATCGGGGTTCCGAGCTCGGTGCTCAACGACTTGGCGCGCGCTATCAGCTCTTGGGGATCGGAGATGTCGGCTGGTGTGAGCTTGTTCATCACTTCTGCAGCCGCGTAGCCCAGCATCCGCTCGGCGCCGACGTTGAAGATCTGGATGACGCCGTTCGCGTCGGTGGCGATGCTCGAGAAGTTCGCGCTGTTGAAGATCGCGCTTTGCAGGGCCCCGATTTCGAGCAAGGTCCCCGGCGTCGCAACCCCAGTGATGCCCGTCGCAGCAGCAGCAGCGTAACCGAAAGCTGCGGAATCGCGAGTCTCTTTGATCATAGCCGCCCTCTCCGTGGGTGAATCGACCTTGCTCTTTGCATGGCCTAGGTGCGAGCAAGGTCTCACGCACATATACCCACACATGACCGCGGACCCGCGCTCTGCGGGCTCGGAGCGACGGAATGAGGGCGGCATGGCCCGAGGCCAGAGACACGGAAGAGATCGCCCTAGAAAAGCCTCCGAGTTATCTCAGGATCAGCCAGTCGTCGTTCTTGGCGAGACCAGACGAGCAACTGACTATCTGGTCGCGATCGATGAGGACAACCTCGATGTCATTCCAATTCTCGGCCAACTCAAGAGCACCTTCTCGGCCTAGCAGCATGCATATGGTCGAAACGGCGTCGGCGGTTGTCGACGAGGGGGCTATGACGGTGGCACTCAGCAGGTCGTTATCGATGCTCCGTCCCGTCCTCCGGTCAAGGAGATGGTTGAAGGCGCCTCGTCTCGAGGTGAAGCATCGTTCGGTAATCCCGCTCGTCACGACGGCAGCGTTGCGCAGGCGCATGCGTACCGCGGTTCGGTCCATGTCGTGGGGATCGCTTATCCCTATCAGCCAGTCCCCGGTGCCTCTACCCCCGACGGCGAATATATTGCCGCCCAGATCCACCAACGCGGACTGGACTCCCTGCTGCCGCAGATGGGTCGCAATGTCGTCCGCGATGTATCCCTTTGCGATGCCGCCCAGATCGAGGGCTGCCGCGGGGTCAAGCAGTTGAACGGTTGTCTCGTCGACGAGCAGGTTTCGGTAGTCCACGTGCTCCAGGGCGCCTGTAATCTCGGCTGCCGAGGGCGCTCTTCTGGTGTGGAAGTCCCAGAGTCTTGTGAGGGCGCCGATCGTGATGTCGAAAGCGCCGTGTGATAGTTCACTGTACGAGAGCGACAGCCGGACGATGTCGGCGACCTCGGGCTCAACCTGGGTCGGTGTTCCGTTCGCCCTGTTGATTCGCGATACGTCGCTGTCCGCGCGGGTCCTCGAGAACGTGTGCTCGAAGAAGGCGCAGCGCTCGAAGGCGCGCGCGAGGATGGCATCACATTCAGATGAGTTGTCTACCGAGGTGGTCTGAAGCGTGATCCGGTTCGCGGTGTCAAAGGCGAAGAACTCTATGCCGCGCTCGTCATCCTGCGGATTCCCCACGAGCCTGTAGGCAGCGCACTCGCTCGCCCGATCGGGCGTGTCGTTGTCAGGAGTTGTTCGGTCGAGGGTCACGAACTCTCCGCCGCACCCGCTTCTTCTCCGTCTTGCGTCCAGCGCGACATGCCGGGCTCCAAGCAGGCTCGTTTTCCAGCTGCCCGCTCCTTGCCGAAGCGATCGCGGATTTCAGCTGTCATGTGGGAACGGGCATGGACTTCGCCGTTGGCATTCGGCTCTGCTCCAGTGTCTTCAGGCATAGGGGAAGACCTTTCGTGGTGGATGAGGAGTCCTTGCGTCTCACGAGAGTTGCCAGCGAACCACTCGAACCTACGTCTGCATCGTGAGACAGCCCGGCGTGTTCGTCAAACGGAGGAGTTGAGCAAGCCTTCCAGTTCACAGGGCTCGTTGACCGGCGGCTCACATGCGAACTGACGGCACACGTACGCCGCCGCACGCCCACTGAGGGCTTTTCTGCCCTCAAACAAGGCAATGCCTCGGCTGTCCTCTCCATTCCCGGCGACTATGACGAGGTTTGGACGGTAGCGCGCCCTGACCACTTTGAGGAGAGGAGCCCAGTCTTCGCCGACAATGGCGATCTCCTGCCGAGGCGCAAGCGCGAAATCGAGCGCGGCGAGCCACTGTGCGAAGCCGAGGGGAGATCGGGCGGCGGTTTGCTGCACTCGGGCGGCTGCGGTCTCCCCGAGATCGGCGTAGCTTTGTTCGCCTGTCAGGCGAGCCATGCGGAGCAGCATCTCTGTCGCCACGGCACCGCCGGAGGGAATCGCCGCGTCCTGAAGCCCCTTTGGGCGGATGATCAGCGCCTCGTGATCGTCACTCGCGTCGAAGAAACCGCCGGCCGGATCGCTGAAGTGCTCAACGATCATGTCCGACAGTTCTCGCGCAGCGAAAAACCAACGCGGCTCGAATGTGGTCTCATAGAGGCCGAGCAATCCGTCGGCAACGAACGCGTAGTCTTCGAGGTATCCGTTGAGCTTCGCGCCTCCGTCCTGCCACGTGCGGAGCATGCGGCCGTCGGGGCGTCGCATCTGGGCCAGCAGGAATTCGGCGTTGTTCTCGGCAACCACCAAGTAGTCGCTCCGGCCAAGCACCCGGGCCGCCTCGGCGAACGCCGCGAGCATCAGTCCGTTCCAACTGGCGAGCACCTTGCCGTCGAGGAACGGCCGAACCCTCAACTCACGCGCGGCGAGAAGCGTCCGCCGCGCGTTCGCGAGGCGGCGATTCGCGTCCTCGGCCTCAAGTCCGAAAGCCTGTGCCACCTCCTGCGGGGAGGCACTCACGTGAAGGATGTTCTTCCCCTCGAAATTGCCGCTTGCGGTGATGCCATAGGCCGCGATGAACAGCTCGGCATCCTCGTCCGAGCCGGGGGACGTCTCGGCCAGCGCGGCACGTACCTGGTCCGGAGTCCAGAGGAAGAACCGGCCCTCCTCATTCTCAGAGTCAGCGTCCTGCGCCGAGAAAAACCCGCCCGTCGGATCGAGCATCTCGCGCACGACATAGTCGAGCGTTTCGCAGGCCACCCGCCGGTAAGCCTCATTGCCGGTCACCTGCCATCCGTGCAGGTTGAGCCGCGCGAGCTGCGCGTTGTCATACAGCATCTTCTCGAAGTGGGGGATGAGCCACTTCTCGTCGGTCGAATACCTGTGGAACCCTCCGCCGAGCTGGTCGTAGATGCCGCCGTGCATCATTGCGTCCAGCGTGGTCGTGGCCATGCCGAGCACAGCCGCATCTCCGGTCGCCAGGTAGCGCCGAATGACGAACTCCACGACGGCCGGCTGCGGGAACTTCGGCGCATCGCCCCACCCGCCGTTGCGGCGGTCGAAGGAGCCGAGCAGTCCTCGCGTTGCAGCGTCAAGCACCCCGGTCTCAAGAGCGAGGGATGAGGCATGGGTACTGCTCGCCGCATCTCTCTCCAGGGTTCTTCTGAGCGTTGCGCCTGCTTCGAGTATTTCATCCCGACGGTTCGTCCAGATGGAAGCGATCTGCGTGAGGACTTCCGAGAACGATGGCATCCCGTACCGGCTCTTGTCCGGGAAATACGTGCCGCCGTAGAAAGGCATAGCCTGGGGCGTAAGGAAGACGCTCATCGGCCAGCCGCCGCTCCCTGTCATCGCCTGGACAGCGCTCATGTACACCGAGTCAATGTCCGGCCGCTCCTCGCGATCGACTTTGATTGAGATGAAGCACTTGTTCATGAGAGCCGCCGTCGCCTCGTCCTCGAAGCTCTCGTGTCCCATGACGTGGCACCAATGGCATGCCGAGTATCCCACGCTGAGGAACACGGGTTTGTCTTCGGCGAGGGCCTTGTCAAACGCTTCATCTCCCCATGGAAACCAGTCCACAGGATTGTGCGCATGCTGGAGAAGATACGGACTTGTCTCGTTCGCCAAATGATTGGCCATGAGCGATTTCTCGTCCTCAGTATCCGTCGCGCACCACGTTGCGCAGGGGCTCGTCGTGCGCGAGGCGTTCGAGCTGATCGCGAATCAAGACCATCGCGCGCTGCATGAAGTGCGCGCCCAAGCCCGCGATATGAGGTGTGATGAGCAGCCCAGGTGCTTGCCAGAGCGGGTGGTCTGCGGGGAGCGGCTCGGGGTCAACAACGTCAAGGACCGCACGGATGTGACCGGCGCGCAGGGCCTCCAGCAAGGCAGTCGTGTCCACGAGCTTTCCTCTCGCGGCATTCACCAGCAGTGCGCCAGGCTTCATCTGCGCCAAAAACTCCGAGTCGACGATGCCCTGTGTTTCCTCGGTAAGGGGGAGCAGAAGGACAACCACGTCAGCACGTGGCAGGACCTCCGGAAGTACATCAGCAGTGTGGATGCCTTCCTTCGGGCGGCGGGCGATGCGGCAGATCGACCCGGGGCCGAAGGGTTCGAGCCGTCGTTCCACGGCATGTCCGATGTCCCCATAGCCCAGCAGCACGATGTTTGCCCCGGAGAGTCCGGGCAGGGTCATTGGCTCCCAACGACCCTCGCGCATGTTGTCGCGAAACGGGACGATATTCTTGAGCCCGGCCAAGATGGCGGTGAGTACCCACTCCGATACGGACCCATCGTGGACCCCGCGCGCAGAGCAAAGAGACACACCGGGCGGAATGCTGCCGACGATCTGATCCACGCCGGCTGACAACGTCTGCACGTATCGCAACGATGGCATCCGGTCCCACAGGTCTTCAAAGGGACCCGCTGGCTTGGGGCGAGATCCTCTCGGCTGATTGCCGGAAGGCAGGCTCGACGATATCACGAGGAACTCCACATCGCCGAGTCGCTCGGCGTGCTCGATGTCGTCAGGAATGGGAGCAATCTCAAGACCTTCGGGAGGGTCGCCCAAGAACTCGAGCGTCTTGGCAGGCAGCCAGACCAGATGTTTCATGCGACCATCCGTCATCATGTATCGATCCTCTCTTGCGTGTCGGAAACCCGTTGCACACGTCGTGAGACGATGATATGGCGGGGCTGGATTCTCTGCCATACTTATACCCCACCGGTCTTGGCCACGGGGCTTTCAGCCAAGACGGTTCGGACCTCGTACCCTCGCACTGCGACAACACGTCTATCGCTGGTATCATGGCTGGTGCGGTTGTACACCGCCTGCCGAGAAGGAATTCCCGTGAACCAAGCACCGATTGAAACCGAGTCTTGCCCACCCCAAGCCAAAGTGGCGCCCGCGTTATGGTTGATCCTCGTCTCGGTCGCGGCCGGGACCTTCATGTCTGCACTTGACGGCAGCGTGGTCAACGTCGTTTGGCCGGTCATTGGAGAGGCGTTTCACGCCAGCGTTGCGTCCATCGAGTGGGTCGTCATCATCTACCTGCTCGTGGTCAGCGGCACATTGCTCATTTTCGGTCGTCTCGGCGACATGCGCGGCCACAAGAAGATGTACCTGGCAGGTTACGTTCTGTTCGTGCTCGGCTCAGTCTTGTGCGGTCTTTCTCCCAACGAGTACATGCTGGTGGCCTTCCGCGGGTTTCAGGGGCTCGGCGCTGCGGTACTCTTCGCGGCTGCGCCAGCTATCTTGACGTCGAGCTTCCCGCCGAGCATGCGCGGCAGGGTGCTGGGGATGTCGGGGACGTTCACGTACCTGGGACTTACAGTGGGACCGCCGATCGGCGCCTTCATTACCGCTCGATTCGGGTGGCCGGCGATCTTCTACATCAATGTTCCCGTGGGCATCACGGCATTTCTCCTTGCGTGGCGCTTCATTCCCGCAGACTCGGGATCCGGCGATCGCGAGAGCTTCGATGCGCCGGGCGCGGCCACATTCTTTGTCGGTCTGGTTGCGCTCATCCTCGCGCTCAACATGGGGTCCCAGTGGGGATGGACCTCGCCGAGCATCCTTCTGCTTTTCGCGGTGTCTGTGGGGCTGCTTGCAGCGTTCATCTTGCTCGAGCGACGCAGGACCAGCCCTCTTGTTGATCTGTCGCTGTTTCGCAACCGGACCTTCTCGGCATCGTCGGTCACGGCGGTGCTCAACTACATCTGCGTCTACACGGTTGTCTTCCTCATGCCGTCCTACTTGGAGCACGCACGTGCGCTGTCTCTTTCTCAGGCGGGAGCATTGCTGATGGTAATGCCGCTCGTGATGGCGATCATGACACCGCTCTCGGGTACGCTGTCGGATCGCATCGGAACCCGGACGCCCGCAGTCGCGGGGATGACGGTGCTGGCTCTCAGCCTCGTCTCGCTCGGCATGCTCAGCCCGACGGCGCCGATACCGCTTCTGGCACTGGTTCTGGCGTTCGTGGGGTTCGGGATCGGCATCTTCATCGCGCCGAATACGAGCGCGCTTCTGGGCGCCTCGCCGCCGAATCGCCGAGGTATCGCATCGGGCATCCTCGCCGAGGCGCGGAATGTGGGCATGGTGCTCGGAGTTGCGCTTTCAGGGGCGGTATTCACGAGCGTGTTACATGGGACCAGCCCGGGGCCCAATGCGGCGACTTTTCACGCCATATCGGCCGGCTTCTTCGTTGCGGCGGGCATTGCCGTGGCAGGTGCGATAGCCGCAAGCACGACAAAACGCCCGCGTGGCCGGTGAAGTAGGCAACGCGGGCGGAGAGCCCGGCGCTTCTGGCTGCTGGGCTTCTTGGGCTACGTCGGTTCGCTGCGCCCCTCGGCGACGATCACCACATCGATGTTGCGGGTTTCCCGCATGATGCGGTTTACGACGGAGCCATGGAGGATCTCGTCCAGCCGCCCGCGGGCGGATTGCCCCAGCACGATGAACGTTGCCTGGTGTGAGCGCGCGAAGTCGATGATGCCGCCGGCGGTGTCGTCGGCACCGATATCGATGAAGGTTCCGCCAAGCTCGGTCGAGAGCGCTCGAATCTCATCCATGGCCTGTTGCTCGGTTGAGCTGAGCAAGGTCGCCGGCGGCTTCACGTGGACGACCCACAGATCACCGCCGAGTCGGTGCGCGAGCTGGTAGCCCCGGCGGACCAGCTTGCCGCTCTGCTTGCGCGGTGTCACCGCGACAAGAACACGATCAACCGCCCCCCACGTCTTGTCGACGTCGTGAGAGGCGATGAACTCTTCGAGATCATCGTCAACTTCCTCTGCAGTCTTGCGCAACGAAAGCTCGCGCAAGGCGACAAGGTTGCCTCGGCGAAAGAAGTTCGTGAGTGCTTGGTCGATCTTCTCCTGCTGGTAGATTGCGCCCCGCTTGAGACGGTTGATGAGCGCGTCGGGTGTTATGTCGACCAAGACCACCTCGTCGGCTTCGTCCAGAATCCGATCCGGCAGCGTCTCTCGCACGCAGACACCGGTGATCTGGTCAACGACGTCATTGAGGCTTTCGAAATGCTGGACGTTGACGGTGGATATGGCGTTGATCCCGGCGTCAAGAATCTCCTCGACCGATTGCCAACGCTTCGCATGGCGCGTGCCGGGAACGTTCGTATGAGCGAGCTCGTCCACGAGCACCCACTGGGGCCTGCGTGCGATGACCGCGTCGGTGTCGAGCTCGGTGAACTCGCATCCATGGTATTCGAGACGCTTGACCGGTATCTGCTCGAGGCCCTGGATCAGCGCCATGGTCTCCGGTCTCAGGTGCGGTTCGACGTAGCCGACGACTATGTCTTCCCCGCGCGATGTTCGCCGATGCGCCTCGGAGAGCATGGCGTACGTCTTGCCCACTCCCGCAGCGTAGCCGAGGAAGATCTTGTGGCGTCCTCGCGTACTCGGGACATCAAGTGGATCGGTCACGTCGCCTCGATTCGTCTGCTAATTGGACGATAGCGCGTCCAGCGCAAGATTCAACTCCAGCACGTTGACCCGAGGCTCGCCGAGGAAACCGAGCTGTCGCTTGGTCACATGCTGCTCGACAAGGTGGCGTACGGCTTCAGCCGACATGCCCCGCGCGTTGGCGACACGCGCGACTTGCAGGTACGCGTTGTCGGGCGAGATGTCCGGGTCCAACCCGCTCCCAGAAGCGGTCACCATATCGACCGGCACGGCACCTTTCGCTGCGCCGTCGGTACTCACTGCATCGGCGACGCGCGTCTCCACCTCAGAGATCAGCGTCTGGCTCGTCGGCCCGAGGTTGCTTGCGCCTGAAGACATTGCGTCGTAGCCAGAAGCTCCGGCTGCCGAGGGCCGTGGATGGAAGTACTTGTCGGCAGAGAAGGATTGCCCGATCAGCTTCGATCCGATCACCGTGCCCGATGCGTCAGTGATCAGACTTCCTGCCGCCTGCTCGGGAAATGCGAGGGTGCCGATACCCCAAACCACGAGAGGATAGATGATGCCGGTCAGCACGATCGTGACGACCGCCATTCGCAGCGAAACCAGAAGTGTGCGCCTCATACCCTTCTCCTATCCAAGGTGCAATGCGACGAGTAGGGCGTCTATCGCTTTGATGCCGACGAACGGAAGGATGACGCCGCCCAAGCCGTAGATGAGCAGGTTCTGGCGCAGCAGAGCGTCGGCGCCCACCGGCCGGTACTTCACTCCGCGCAGGGCAAGGGGAATCAGCGCCACGATGATGAGCGCGTTGAATATGACGGCGCTCAAGATCGCGCTTTCCGGCGAATGGAGACCCATGATGTTGAGCCGAGCGAGCTCTGGGTGTGTGACCATGAACATAGCCGGGATTATTGCGAAGTACTTGGCGACATCGTTGGCGATCGAGAAGGTCGTAAGCGCACCCCGGGTCATGAGCAGTTGCTTGCCGATGGCGACGATCTCGATGAGCTTGGTGGGGTCGGAATCTAGGTCAACCATGTTGCCGGCTTCTTTGGCCGCGCTGGTGCCTGTGTTCATCGCAACGCCCACGTCGGCCTGTGCAAGCGCCGGCGCGTCGTTGGTGCCGTCGCCTGTCATGGCGACGAGCTTGCCCCTCGACTGCTCCTTGCGGATGAGTTCCATCTTGGTCTCGGGCGTGGCTTGCGCGAGAAAGTCATCGACGCCGGCTTCTTTGGCGATGACCGCCGCGGTGATCGGGTTATCGCCCGTGATCATGACGGTGCGGATGCCCATCGAGCGCAGTTGTTCGAAGCGCTCGCGGATACCGCCCTTCACGATGTCCTTGAGGTGGATGACGCCGAGCACTTTCGGGCCGCGCGATACGACCAGCGGCGTGCCGCCGGCTTGCGAGACGCTGCGAACCAGAGCATCGAGGTCTGTGGGAAGGGTGCCGCCGAGCGATTCCACCCAAGCTGCGACCGCGTCGCTCGCGCCTTTGCGAATCCGCTCCGGGCCGATGTCGATGCCGCTCATGCGTGTCTGCGCGGTGAACGGAATGAACTCGGTGGTCGCCTCGTCGAGGTGGCGCTCGCGGATGCCGAATCGCTTCGCGAGTACGACAATCGAGCGGCCCTCCGGAGTCTCGTCGGACAGCGAGGCGAGTTGGGCGGCATCGGCAAGATCCTCTTCGGAAACACCGGTAACCGGGAGGAACTCGGCGGCTTGACGGTTCCCAAAGGTGATGGTGCCGGTTTTGTCGAGCAGCAGTGTGTCCACGTCGCCTGCGGCTTCGACGGCCCGTCCGCTCATTGCGAGCACATTGCGCTGCACGAGCCGGTCCATGCCTGCAATGCCGATCGCCGAGAGCAGCCCGCCGATGGTTGTCGGGATGAGGCAGACCAGCAGCGCGATGAGCACACTGACTGAGACGTTTCCTCCGGAGTAGACCGCGAAGGTCTTGAGCGTCATTACGACCAACACGAAGATGATCGTCAGCACGATGAGCAGGATGTCGAGCGCGATCTCGTTGGGTGTCTTCTGGCGGCTGGCTCCCTCGACCAACCCGATCATGCGATCCAAGAACGTCTGGCCGGGATCTGATGTGATACGCACCACAATGCGGTCGGAAAGCACCTTGGTTCCGCCGGTCACGGCGCTGCGATCGCCCCCGCTTTCGCGGATGACCGGCGCCGACTCGCCCGTGATAGCCGACTCATCCACCGAAGCGATTCCTTCGATGACGTCGCCGTCGCCGGGGATGATCTCGTTGGCAACCACGACAACGGTGTCGCCTCGGCGAAGCTCGGAGGCGGGGATGACCTCGACCGAGCCATCCTGCGTTTGGCGGTGGGCAGTTGTGTCGGTCTTCATGGTGCGCAAGGCGGCAGCCTGTGCCTTGCCGCGGCCCTCGGCCATTGCCTCGGCGAAGTTCGCGAAGACGACGGTGAACCAGAGCCACAACGCGAGGGCCGTGAAGAAGCCGAACTCGCTTGCTCCGCTTGCTGCCGAGGAGATCGCGTACGACGTCGTGATGACGCTGCCGATTTCCACGACGAACATGACGGGGTTGCGGTACAGGGTGCGTGGGTCCAGCTTGACCAACGCGTCGACACAGGCGCGAAGTATCAGTCGAGAGTCCGAAGTGGCGCGCCGTCGCGACTTTGGTTTCGGAACGTTGACGGCATCGGTGAGATTGGCTTCAGACATCGATGCTCCTAGAAGAGTTGGCCGGCGTACATGAGCAGTTGCTCGAGAAGGGGACCCAAAGCGTAGACGGGGAAGAACGTCAGCGCTCCGACGATCACGATCACAGCCACCAACAGGCCGACAAACAGCGCGGTGTTCGTGGGAAACGTGCCGGAGGATGGTGGCGAGACTTTCTTCTTCGCCATGGAGCCGGCGATACCTAAGACCGGGATGATGAAGAAGAACCGTCCGATGAACATACCGATGCTCAGTGCGATTGTGTAGAACGCGCCGGACGCGGTGATTCCCGCCATCGCCGAACCGTTGTTGCCTACCGCCGAAGTGGCCGCATAGAGTATCTCCGAGAGTCCATGCGGGCCTTGGTTGAGCACGGCGGAGGCCGCCGGCGGGTAGACCACCGCGATGCCCGCGATGATGAGGATCGACGCCTCAAGCGCAAGCACGGCGAGCATTGCGAGCTTCATCTCGGTCGGGCCGATCTTTTTGCCGAGATATTCGGGTGTGCGCCCGACCATCAAACCGGCTATGAACACCGTCAGAATGACGAAGATCAACATGCCGTACAGTCCCGAGCCAACACCGCCAAAAACAACCTCGCCGAGCGCGATGTTGAGCATCGCCATCCCGCCCGCCAGCGGTGTCAGGCTGTCATGGCTTCCGTCCACGGCCCCACACGACGCAGATGTGGTCGCATTCACAAATAGGGACGTTTGCGCAATGCCGAAACGTACCTCTTTGCCTTCCATGTTGCCGCCGGAACTGCCGCTTGTCTGCGCCTGGTTGACCCCGGCGTCGGTGAGGATAGGATTGCCGGCGCGCTCGGATCCGTAAACGACCGACAAGCCGATGACAAACAGCAGCGTCATCGCTGCCAGGAGAGCCCACCCCTGTCGGGTGTCCCCCGCGAACTTGCCGACCATATAGGTCAATCCTGCGGGGATGACCAGAATCGCGAAGATCTGCAGGAAGTTCGTGAGCGGCGAGGGATTCTCAAACGGATGCGCCGAGTTCGCGTTGAAGAAGCCGCCGCCGTTCGTGCCCAGTTCCTTGATCGCTTCCTGCGAGGCCACCGGTCCTTGTGCGATTGTCTGGATCGCGCCCTCGACCGTCTTGACTGTCGTGGGGGCGTTGAAGTTGTCGATCACACCTTGCGAGACGAATACGACGGCGAGAACAAGTGAGATGGGCAGCAGGACGTAGACGCACGCCCTTGTGAGATCCACCCAGAAGTTCCCGATCTCCTTGTGACCGGTTCGAGTGAGCCCGCGCACGAACGCCACAGCGATAGCGATACCAACGCCCGCCGAGATGAAGTTCTGCCATGCCAGCCCGGCCATCTGGGTCAGGTAGCTAACGCCGCTCTCTCCGGAATACGCCTGCCAGTTCGTGTTCGTCACGAACGAGACGGCCGTATTGAGGGCGAGCAGGGTGGGCATGCTGCCAACGTGAGCCGGGTTGAGCGGTAGTATCCCCTGCAGCCTCAGGAGCAGGAACAGCAGCAGAATACATACTCCCGAGAACGCCAAGAGTGACACTGCGTATGAGACCCATGTCATCTCGCCATCAGGATCTAGGCCGACAAGACGGTAGATCCTGCGTTCCACTGGCGCGAAGACGGGATGAAGGAAGGTGCGTTGTCCTGAGAACACGTGCCACAGGAAGGTGCCAACGGGTTTCGCCGATGCCACGAGGAGCACCAAGAAGAGCGCCAACTGCACCAGATCGATGAGGGGCATGAGCAACCTCTTTACAGACGTTCCGGATTGATGAGGGCCCACAGCAGGTAGAGCAAGACGCCCACGGCAATGACACCCACGATGACGTCTCCGGGGTTCATCTGTGCGACACCATCCGATCGGCGAGGTATACGTACAGCACTCCAACGCCGACGGCCGCAACTACGCCAAGCACCACCAGCACATCGGTGACAATGTTCACTGTGCCCGTCCTTCCTGGTCGTCAGAGGCGAGTCGGCGACCCGTCTGCCGTCTCGGCAATCGAGACGGCCCAACTGCACGTTCCAGTATGGGCAGGGGCGTGTTCAGGATGCGTGAAGGGGGCGAGGTGCCCTGTGAAGTTTCCGCGAAGATTCGCAGAGCGGCGCGATGGTGATGGCGGCGGACTACTCGGGCTCAGTGAAGCGGAAACCCACTCCGGGCTCGGTGAGGATATGGCGTGAGACGTCGCCAGGAGCCTCGATCTTGCGTCGCAGGTGCGATACATGAACGCGTAGGGTCTGTGTGTCGCCCACATACTCGGGTCCCCATACGGTGCCGAGCAGCATGTGCGAAGTGACAACACGTCCCGCGTTGCGGGCGAGAAGGGCAAGAATGTCGAACTCAATTCGCGTGAGGTGAATGGGCTCGTTTCTGACACTCACGGTACGCTTGGCAAGATCGATTACAAGATCGCCGGATCGTATCTCAGTGGTTGAAGCGTCCTGCCCCTGAACACGACGCAGAAGTGCTCTGACACGTGCGAGCAACTCGCCGGTTGAGAACGGCTTGGTGAGGTAGTCGTCGGCGCCAAGGTCCAGCGCGGCGATCTTGTCGTCATCGCCGTTGCGAACAGACAGGATCAGGATCGGGCCGCGGTACCACTCGCGCAGTCGGCGGCACGCCTCAAGGCCGCTCATCCCCGGCAGCGTCAGATCCAGGATGATGATGTCCGGTGTGCGCGTGGCTGTGAGCTCCAGACCTTCCTCGGCGGTCTCGGCGAGATCGACCTCGTAGTTGCGCACCTGCAGAACGGACTTGAGGGCGCGACGGATCTGCACCTCGTCATCGATGACGAGGACGCGCTGTGAGCGCTGCGGTGCGCCTTCGAGGGTCACTCGGTCTCCATCTCGCCGCGCGGTATCGACAGGATAAATCGGGCGCCAACGCGGGGCGCATCTTCAATCGTAAGCGATCCGCCGTGTGTGCGGACGATTTCGGATGCGATCGCCAGCCCGAGGCCGGTGCCCGACGGGGTGCTCGCCGAGGCCTTGCCGCGATAGAACTTCTCGAAGACGCGGGTCTTCTCGGCATCGGACACTCCGGGGCCGAGATCGTCGACGACGATCTCCACGCAGTCACCAACAAGGCGGGAATGAACGCTGACGGGACTGCCCTGGGGCGAGTATTCCAGTGCGTTTTCGACCACGTTTGAAAGAGCGCGTGCAAGTTGAGAGAAGTCTGCGTGGATCGTGGGCACATCATCCGGCAGATCGAAACGCATCCGATCGCGCTGAGCGGTCGTCAGACGCGAGAGCACCGTGCCGAGGATATCGTGCACGTCGTACTCTTCAAAGCGCGGCTGCCAAGCGTCGGACTCCAGGCGCGACAGGTCGAGCAGGTCGCCGATTGAGTCGTTGAGGCGCCCGAGGTCTTCGGCCACTGCAGTGAGCTCCTCGTGCATGCGTGCGGAGTCGCACGAACCTTCTTCATCGATGAGGCCCGTGATGCGCGCGGTCGCGGCGGCCAGCGGCGTCTTGAGCTCGTGAGAGACAGAGCTGACGAGCGTTGACTTGAGGCGGTCGGCCTCTTGCAAAGCCTCGGCGTGCGACGCTTCTGCCTCAAGACGCTGGCGCTCCAGTGAGGTGGCGGCAAGATTGGCGACGGCTGCGAGAAGTCGTGCGTCGTCGGAAGGAAGAGGCTCCCCATGGGTAGCGGGTTCGACGAACAGCACGCCTTCGAGACTAGCGGAGGTCTGCAAAGGAAGGAAGATGCCTCTGGCAGTGACTCCGGGAACAGCCTCGGCGGCGCCAACCGATACGAGACGCAGATCGTAGGGCACGCTGTGAGAGGACGGCATGCCGATGGCCTTGCTGGTGCGCATCACCCAGCTCACCAGCTCTCGCTCGCCCTCGGACTCGTCAGACGCTCCCGCTTGCGCAAGGCACTGCGGCGAGCGGTCTTCGGGCTGTTCCACATATAGGGCGGTCCGCCGGGCCTTAAGAACGTCGGTAACTTGAGTGACGATGAATTCGGCGATGTCGCCCACGCCCTTCTCGGAGGCGATCCTGAACGCGAGGCTGTTGAGAAGGGCGAGCTCTTCCTGTCGGCGAACGGCGAGCTGTTCACGCTTGCGAAGCTGCGCGGTCTGCTGCCCGGAGATGAGCGCGACGAAGAAGAACACGATGAGTCCGAGCCACTCGGCGAGCGACGCGACTGTGAGCCGGTAGTAGGGAGGGACGAACACCAGATCGAGCAGGAGGAAGGCAAACACAGCCGAGAAGGTCGAGCTCTTCACGCCTGTCAGGCGTGCGATCGTGATGATCACCGGGACATAGAGCAGCATAACGGTCGACGATGTCAGCAGTGGCCGAAACGGCAGCAGCGCAAGCGTCGTCAGCGCGACTAGGAGCGTCGCGAAGGGGAAGCCGCCTCCTGCTGTCGCAAAGCGTCTCAGGTTCAAGACAGACCACCACCTTCGCGAGGTTGTTTGTGCGCCGCCGCAACCGGCTAGCCGGCCGGATCGGCGTATTACTCCTTTACCCCACTCTCCTGCCTGATCTGCGCGCGCATGATCTTGCCGCCGAGGGTCTTGGGCAGCTCGTCCACGAACTCCACGATGCGCGGGTACTTGTACGGCGCCGTCGTTGTCTTCACATGGTTCTGCAGCTCCTTGACGAGTGCGTCGCTGGGCTCCCAGCCTTTTGCAAGGACCACGGTCGCTTTGACCACCAGGCCGCGCACAGGATCAGGCGCTGCGGTGACTGCGCATTCGACGACCGCCGGGTGCTCAATGAGCGCGCTCTCCACCTCGAATGGGCCGATGCGGTAGCCGGAGCACTTGATCACGTCGTCGTTGCGGCCCACGAAGAAGTGGTAGCCGTCAGAGTCGCGCCAGGCGACGTCTTTGGTGTTGTAGTAGTTGCCGCCCACGGCCTTCTCGGTCATCTCGGCATCGCGGTAGTAGCCCCTGAAGAGTCCTGGCGGATACGCATCCTTGAGGCCGGTGACGCAGATCTCGCCCTCTTCGCCGTCCTCGCAGACGCGGCCGTCCTCGTCGATGAGCTTCATGTTGTACAGCGGCGACGGCTTACCCATAGAGCCCGGTTTGGGTTCGACCCAAGGGAATGTAGCGACCAGCACGACCGACTCGGTCTGGCCAAAGCCCTCGCGGATCCTCTTGCCGGTCAGTTCGAGCCACTGCTTGGTGACCTCGGGGTTGAGCGGCTCGCCGGCGGTGGTCCAGTTCTCGACAGAGGACATGTCGAACGCCGAGACATCCTCCTGCAGCATGAAGCGGTACATGGTCGGGGGCGCACAAAACGTCGTGAGCTTGTAGTCTTGCACCTTCTGCATGAGCGTCGTAGGCACGAACTTCTTCATGTCGTAGCCGAAGATGGTCGCGCCGCAGATCCACTGCCCGTAGATCTTGCCCCAGCCGAACTTCGCCCATCCGGAGTCCGATACGCTCAGGTGCAGTGCGTTCTCCTTGACCTGTTGCCAGTACCTCGCGGTGATGATGTGGCCGAGAGGATGGGTGAAGTTATGGCACACCATCTTTGCCAGGCCGGTGGTTCCGGAGGTGAAGTAGATGAGCATCGTGTCTTCGTTGCGGGTGGCCTCGTCGCCCGTGGGGCGGATCCACTCATCGTCGGACGTCGATAGGAGCCAGTTGAAGCCGTGCCAGCCTTCGCGCTGCCCTGCGACGATGACCAGATTTTTGATCGTCGGTGCATCGGGCATCGCAGCCTCGACCTGGGCGAGCACGTATTCATCGGCCACGCAGACCATCATCTCGACGCCTGCACTCGCGGCGCGGTAGACGATGTCCTTCTTCGTGAGCTGGAGTGACGCCGGGATGAGGATCGCGCCGATCTTGCACAGCGCCGTCGCAACCACCCAATACTCCCAGCGGCGGCGACAGATCACCATGACGACGGAGCCCTTCTTGACGCCGAGCCCCGCAAACGCATTGGCGGCCTGGTTGGAGAGGCGCATCAGGTCGTTGAAGGTGAACGTCTCCTCGTTGCCGTCGTCGTCGCACCACAGGAGGGCGCGCTTCGTCGGCTCGACGCGAGCCCACTCGTCCACCACGTCGTAGGCGAAGTTGAAGTTCTCGGGCGGGACAATCCGGAAGTTCTCGGCGAAGTCCTCGTAGGAGTCGAACTCGATGCGGGGGCAGTACTTCCTGAGTATGTGATCCATGGTCCCGGGCGTCTCCTGTTAGGGGCGGTTGCTGACGGGTGGTGCGGCTACTCGGCGATGATCGTGACAAACATGGCGGGCACGTTGCCGTTGCACTTCTGGCCGTGCGGGTGGGTCGGGTTGAAGTAGATACTGTCGCCGGCGTTGAGCACCAGTTCCTTGTCATCGAAGGTCAATACGATCGATCCCGCGAGCACGAGATTGAACTCTTGGCCGCTGTGCGTGACCGGCTCGGCGGGCTCGTCGGTCGGGTCGAGGGTGACCAACAGCGGCTGCATGATCTTGTGGTTGAACCGCCAGGCGAGGTCCTCGTAGTGGTAGCCGGGGTAGCGGTCGACGGTGCGCCCGCCGCCGGCCTCGACCACCTGGTAGGTGTCGAGCTTGGCGCGGGTGCCGGTGAGAATCTCGGTCAGGTCCACCCCGAACCTGTTCGCAATGTGGTAGATCGCCGAGATAGGCACGTCGGCGCCGGTCTCCTCATAGGAGGCGTAGGTCTCGGCCGAGACGCCCAGCTCTCCGGCGAGCTCCTCGCGGGTGATGTCGCACGCCTCACGCAGGCCCTTGATGCGCAGGCCAATCTCCGTGAACTCGGTGGTCATGTGGCAGGCCCCTTCCGTTATCGCCCTAGCTCTTCATGCCAATCTCAAGTGCCTTGCGGTTTAACTCGAGCATCTCGGCTTTTCGTGCGGGAATGCACTTGACCAGGGCGCCATCGAGCGTGTCGCGACCGCAGAAGCCGATCTCATTGAACAGCCTGCCGGCGAGGATGACGTTTGCAAGGCCCTTGAGTCCCGAGTCCTCGGCAAGCTGCGTGGCGGGGACTCGGATGACCGTCACATCGTCGCGCTCGGGGACGGTGGCGATCATCGTGCTGTCGACGATTACGAGGCCGCCGGGCACGACGTCGGCGAAGAACTTGTCGAGTGACGGCTGGTTCATCGCGATGAGCACGTCCGGTTCGAGCACGAGCGGCGAGCCGATGGGTTCGTCGGAGAGACATACGCTGCAGTTGGCGGTGCCGCCGCGCATCTCGGGGCCGTACGACGGCAACCACGAGAGCTCGCGACCCTCGATGAGCCCGGCGTACGCGATGAGCTTGCCGGTGAACAGCACGCCCTGGCCGCCAAAGCCGGCAAGCAGCAGGTTGAGAGGCTTACCCATCAGCGCGCGCCTCCCTCGGCGAGGCAGGCGGCCTTCGCGGATGCGGCTTCGGCGATATTCGCGAAGCCTTCGGCCTTCACGTCCTTGTAGACGCCCAGCGGGTAGTACGGAAGCATGTTGTCCCGCAGCCACTGCAGGGCGTCGGTGGGGGAGAGCCCCCAGTTTGTGGGGCACGTGGAAACCACCTCGATGATGGTGTAGCCCACGCCCTCGATCTGGTACTCGAACGCCTTCTTGATGGCCTTCTTGGCGGCACGTACGTTTTTGGGCGAGTCCACGCTCACTCGCTGCGCGAGCGCTACGCCGTCCAGGGTTGAGAGCAGCTCGCACACGCGGATCGGGAAGCCCGCGGTGTTCACGTCGCGGCCGTAGGGGCTCGTCTGAGTCACCTGGTTTGGCAGCGATGTGGGGGCCATCTGGCCTCCGGTCATGCCGTAGATGGCGTTGTTGACGAAGATGACGGTGATCTTCTCGCCGCGCGTGGCGGCGTGCACGGTCTCGGCCATGCCGATCGAGGCGAGGTCGCCGTCTCCCTGGTATGCGAAAACGACGTTGTCCGGCATCACGCGCTTGAGCCCGGTGGCGACCGCAGGCGCGCGCCCGTGCGCAGCTTGGACCATGTCGCAGGCGAAGAAATCGTAGGCAAGCACTGAGCAGCCTACCGGGGCGATACCCACAGTGGTTCCCTCAATGCCCAGTTCGTCGAGTGTCTCGGCAACGAGTCTGTGTATGATGCCGTGCGTGCAACCGGGACAGTATGAGAACTGCGGGTCGGAAAGCGCATGAGGGCGCTCGAAGATGGTCTCCATCAGTTGGCACCTCCCACATTCTCTGGAGCGGCCGCGCCGACCTTCTCGGCGAGAGCTTCGACGCGAGCGAGCGTTTCAAGCGGCGTGGGAATGATGCCGCCGGCGCGCCCGAAGAACTCGACCGGCTTGCGCCCGTTCACGGCGAGGCGCACGTCGTCGACCATCTGGCCCATGTTCATCTCCACAGTGAGGAACGCTCTAGCGGTGTCCACGCAACGCTCAATTGTGTCGACCGGGAACGGCCACAGCGTGATCGGGCGGATGAGGCCGGCCTTGATCCCTTCCGCGCGCGCCTTGCTCACGGCGCTGCGGGCGATGCGCGCGCAGGCGCCGAAGGCGACCAGCACGATGTCGGCGTCCTCGGTCAGGTAGGTCTCGGCGCGCTGCTCGGTCGCCTTGATGACCTCGTAGCGCTCGAAGCGCTCGATGTTGGTGACCTCGAGGTCCTCCGGCTGCAGGTGGAGCGAGTTCACGACGTTGTGGGCGCGTTGGTGGCGGTGGCCGGTTGCGGCCCAAGGCTTCTCGGGAAGCGAGGTCTTGCGCTCGGGCAGGACCAGCGGCTCCATCATCTGGCCGAGCATGCCGTCGGCGAGCACCATGACGGGTGTGCGGTACTTGTCGGCCAGATCGAAGGCGTCGTAGACGTAGTCGGCCATCTCCTGCACCGTCGACGGCGCCAGCACGATGACATGGAAGTCGCCGTGGCCGGTCGCGCGTGTGGCCTGCCAGTAGTCGGACTGCGACGGCTGGATGCCGCCCAGGCCCGGGCCGCCGCGCTGCACGTTGATGATGACGCTGGGCAGGTCGGCGCCGGCCAGGTACGAGATACCCTCGGCTTTGAGCGAGATGCCCGGCGAGCTTGACGACGTCATGGCGCGTGCCCCGGCGGCCGAAGCGCCATACACCATGTTGATCGCGGCGATCTCGCTCTCGGCCTGCAGATAGGTGCCGTTCTCCTTGGGCATGCGCTTGGCCATGTAGGCGGCGAGCTCGGTCTGCGGGGTGATCGGGTAGCCGAAGAAGAAGCGGCAGCCCGCACGGATGGCGGACTCGGCCAGCGCCTCGTTACCCTTCATGAGTACTTTATCGGACACTTGGCACATCCTATCTTTCGACCGTGATCGCCACGTCGGGGCACATCAGCGCGCACGTGGCGCAACCGGTGCATTGCGACTCGTCTGTGAGCATGGCTGGGCGGTACCCCTTGTCTGTCATCTTCTCGGGATCCAGGGCGATGATGTGGCGCGGACACACGTCCACGCACAGCCCGCATCCCTTGCAATAGCGCTCGTCCACGATGATTCTCGGCATCGTTCTACATGACCTCCTCGTCCACCCCGGGATCGCTCTCCCAGGGGGTGCGAACGTAAACTCCAACAGGATACGCGTTCTCTATATATGTCGCGGCGCCCGGCACTTCCGAGAACTCGTGGGCCAGCCGCTTCGGTACCGTGGTGAAAGCGAGCGGCAGGCCGAGAAGCCCGGCCGTTTCGCGCGCATACCCGATGGAGTCGAGCACCGTCGCTGCAGTGGTCTCGTCCCGCAGATGCGAGTTGTTGACGACCGCGGTTGCCTGCAGGTGCGACGCGGCTTCGATCTCCGCCAGCAGATCGGCCGCCTCGGCGGGCGTGGCGATGAGGTTGCGGTAGCGGTTGACCACGTAGAGCATACAAAAGTCGATTGCCGCGATCTCGCGCGAGAAGCGGCCCAGCGTCGTTGCTCCCGCGTCGTCGCCTCCGACATCGAAGATCACCGCCCCCGCACTCTCGAACGCCGAGTAGACCGCTGCCGACAGCGATGGCGTCTCAAGCGTGGTCCCCGCGAACGTCGGCGAGATCACGCGCACGCCTTGCTCGGCGAGCATCTGCGCGTAGTCCGAGGAGCGGAAGTACGGGTTCACGATGTCGAGGTCCACGAGGGTGACCTCGCCGTGCTCCTTCGCCAGATCGAGCGCAAGGTTGATCGACAGGTTGGTCTTCCCGCACCCGTAATGGCCGGTCACTATCGTGAACCGCTTGATGTCGGGGATGCCGTGCAGGCCGGACTCCTTTGTCGATGAGCGAATTGCTACACTGTAGCGCGCCCGCGCATACGTCGCGAACATCGTACACGCATGCGGCATCTGGCATCGGCAGACGGCATTTGACGAGTTCATTTCCGCATCGGAGGGAGACACGCATGGAGCCCAATATCGCCGAGGTGGCGAGCCGAATACGGTCACTGCGCCAGGACATGGACCTCACGATGCAAGAAATGGCCGACGCCACCGGCCGCAGCGTCGCCGAGTACGTGGAAATGGAGAGCGGCGAGCAGGACCTGTCGTTCACGTTCCTCTACCGCTGCGCCGAGAAGTTCGGTGTCGACATGATTGAACTCCTCACCGGCGAGGGCCCGCACCTGACGGGCTACTCGGTGGTGCGCGGAGGCGAGGGACTCTCCATCAAGCGGCGCGAGAGCTTCGAGTACCGCCATCTCGCTCCCAACTTCAAGCACAAGCTTGCCGAGCCGTTCTTCGTGACCGCGCCGTACAGCGAGGAGGCGCAGGGCGCGCCGATCCAGCTGTCCCGACACGTCGGGCAGGAGTTCGACTACATCGTGTCCGGGCACATGCGCTTCGCCTACGAAGGCCACATCGAGGAACTCTCGGCCGGCGATGCGCTGCTCTACGACTCGGGCCGCGGCCACGGCATGATCGCGACCGGTGGCGAGCCCTGCACCTTTCTGGCGATCGTTCTCAAGGACCACGAAGCCGAGATCCGCTAGGCACTGTTGCCGACCTTGCCCGCCGACGCGGCGGCGCTCGACGAAAGAAGAGTCCACATGCGACACATCAACCTCAGGTACGTAGACGAGACGTACGACGAGCAGGGAGTGCTGGAGAGCTTCGGGCTCCACTACCCCGACGACTTCAACTTCGGCTACGACGTGGTGGATGACATTGCCGAGAACGACCCCGACCGCCGGGCGATGGTGTGGTGCAATCCCGAGGGCGAGGAGCATGTCTTCACCTTCGCCGACATGAAGCGGTGGTCCGACAAGACCGCCAACTACCTCGCCGGCTTGGGTATCGGGCGCGGCGACACGGTGATGGTCATCCTGCGCCGCCACTACCAGTTCTGGTTTACGGCGGTCGCACTGCACAAGCTCGGGGCCATCGCCGTCCCCGCGACGTTCATGCTCAAGGAGCACGACCTCGAGTACCGCATCAACCGCTCGTCTGCCAAGGCGATCATCTGCACGTCCCTGGGCGACATTGCGCAGACCGCCGACAACGTCGAGGCCGACTGCCCGTCGCTCGAGACGAAGATCATCCTCAACGGCGCCGGCGGCGGCACGACGGTCGGCGCGGTCGACGGCGGAATCGGCGCGGCGCTCAGCGGTCCTGCGGGCGTGTGCGCCGCGCGCATCGAGCGCGACGGCTGGCTCGACTTCAACGCGGGCGTCTCGGCGGCCTCGGAGGAGTTCGAGCGTGCCGAGACCCTCGTGCGCGACCCGTTTCTGCTGTACTTTTCGTCCGGAACCACGGGCCATCCCAAGATGGTCCTGCATGACAGCGCTTACGCGCTTGCGCACATTCCCACAGCCAAACACTGGCACAACGTCCAGAGTGACGGCAACGGGATCCATCTCACCATCGCCGATACGGGCTGGGGCAAGGCGGTCTGGGGCAAGCTCTACGGCCAGTGGCTCATGGAGGCGTGCGTTTTCACCTACGACTTCGACAGGTTCTCCGCGGGCGAGATCCTCGGCCTGATCGAGAGGTATCGCATCACCACGCTGTGCTGTCCGCCGACGATGTACCGGCTCATGATGCAGGAAGGTCTCGGCGGCTACGATCTCTCTTGCCTGAACTACTGCACCACCGCGGGGGAAGCGCTCAATCCGGATCTCTTCGAGGGCTGGCGCGAGCACACCGGACTTCCGCTCACGGAAGGGTTTGGGCAGACCGAGACGCCGCTCGTGGTATGCAATCTTGTGGGGATGATGCCCAAGCCCGGCTCGATGGGCAAGCCGTCACCGCAGTACACGGTTCAGATCCAGGACGACGACGGCAACCTCTGCGCCCCCGGCCAGACTGGCGAGGTTGTGATCAAGAGCGATCCGCACCCGGACGGTCTGATGATGTGCTACTACCGTGACGCCGAGAAGACCGCCGAGGCGATGCACGACGGCTGGTACCACACCGGCGACACCTCATGGTGCGACGAGGACGGCTACTACTGGTATGTGGGCCGCAACGACGACCTCATCAAGTCGTCCGGCTACCGTATCGGCCCGTTCGAGATCGAGAGCGTCCTGATGGAGCACGACGCCGTGCGCGAGTGTGCTGTCACGGGCGTGCCCGATCCTGTGCGCGGCAAGGCGGTCAAGGCGACCATCGTCCTAAACGACGGTTACACGCCCGGCGACGAACTGGTCAAGGAGCTGCAGACCTGGGTCAAGAAGCGCACAGCGCCATACAAGTACCCGCGCATCATCGATTTTGTGGCCTCGCTGCCCAAGACCGTCAACGGCAAGATCCGTCGGGCTGCGATTCGCGACAACGATGCGGGGAATACCGAGGAGTAGCCAGCGCGCCAACACGACTAGAGAGACTGCGATGAAAGACCGCCGCCTGCTCGTCATCTTCTCCATCGTGCTCGTCGACATGCTGAGTTTCTCGCTCGTCTTGCCGCTGCTGCCCGGGTACGCCGAGGCGTTTGGCGCTAGCCCGTTTGTCACGGGGCTGATCTTCTCGGCATACCCGCTGATGCAGGTGATCGCAGCGCCGATCCTCGGCAGGATGTCGGATGTCTACGGGCGCAAGCCCATCCTGCTGCTGAGCATCGGCGGCACGGCGTGCGCACTCGTGCTGCTGGGCTTCTCGGCCTCGCTGTGGATGCTCTTCGCGAGCCGCATGATCGACGGGATCACCGGCGGCAACATCTCGGTGGCTCAAGCCTACATGACCGACATAACCAGCGAGGATGACCGCGGCAAGGCGTTCGGGCTTGTCGGTGCGGCCTTCGGGCTCGGATTCATCATCGGACCGCTCACCGGCGGCTTGCTCGCCGTGTATGGGTCGCAGATTCCGGCCTTCGTTGCAGCGGGGCTGGCGGTGGTGAACCTTCTTCTGGTGACGTTCGTCCTGCGCGAGTCGCTTTCGAAAGAACGCCGAGGTGAGATCGCTGCAGCGCCGACCAAAGCGTTCAGCATTCGCGAGCTCGCATCAGCGCTCAAGTTCCCACGGGTGGGGCCGCTCATGTGGGTGCGCATCGTGATCGGCTTCACATTCGCCGTCTTTGAAGGCGGCTTCACGTTGTGGGCGGCCGTGGCCCTGGGCATGAATGCGCGCGCCATCGGGCTGGTGCTTGCCTACGTCGGCGTGATCCAGGTTGTCATCCAGCTGGGGTTCATCGGGCCGCTGACCAAGCGGTTGAAGGACCCCCAACTCATCGTGGGCGGAACTGCGCTGGCCGCCCTCATGCTGGTCGCGTGGGGAGTCTCGCCCAATGTATGGACGCTCCTTGCGCTGATGCCGTTCCTGTCATTGGGGATGACGGTCGCCAACACGATCGTCGGAAGCGCTCTGACCAAGGCGGTCTATGCCGATGAGGTCGGCGGCATTATCGGGCTCTCGACGTCGGTCGGCTCGCTCACCCGCATCCCCGCGCCGTCGGTTGCCGGCCTGCTCATGCAGTCGGTCGGCGTCTGGGCGCCGGGCGTCCTGGTCGGCGTGCTGACCGCCGCCGCCGTTCCATATGCGTACGCCAGGCTGATCCGTCGGCCGGATGCGCCCTTGCCCCCGCGGGAGCACGCGGGCGCGTGAGCCGTGCGTCGGCGCTACAGCAGGTTGGAGGCTAGCCTTGCCGAGGAGTCGCCAAACCGCTTGAGGCGGCTCCAGGCCGCGATGTCGTCCAGTGTGACCTCCGTGCAGTGAGCCAGATCTGCTGCGAAGATCTCCTCCTGTTGGCGGGCCAGTCCTTCGTCGTAGAGCCAGACCATGAGTTCGTGGTTGAGCCTCAGACTCCGTATGTCGAGATTCATTGTCCCCACGGCGCTGACCATACCGTCGATGGCGATCGTCTTGGCATGGAAGAATCCCGCATTGTAGAGGTAGACGTGTCCCCCTGCCCTGATAACCGGCTCCCAGTACGACTGTGCGGCGCGGTAGGCGATCTTCTTGTCCGGCCAGCCGGTCATCATGAACTTCAGTTCCACGCCCGAAAGCGCCGTGTTCAGAAACAGGTCGAGCATCGTCGCATCGGGCACCCAGTAGGGCGACTGGATGAGGACGCGTTTCTCGGCGCCCGAAATCGCGATCTCGTGTGCGCGTGTCGAGGACGACCAGTATTCCTCGACACCTTGGGCGACCACATGCGTCATGATCGGATTCTCGGCCACGAGAATATCGGCCGGCGGGAAGTACTTCGCGTCGAACAGGCTCTCGCGGAACACCCCATACCAGCGCTCGGCGAACAGGTGTGCAAGCTCGGCGACCGCCGGGCCCGTCATTCGGATGCTGGTGTCGCGCCAGCTTGGGTACCTGTCGCCGCCATCGATGTACTCCTGGCCGATGTTCATTCCGCCTGTATGGCCGATGACTCCGTCGATCACCACGATCTTGCGATGATCGCGGTAGTTGAGCTTGCCGATCTGTCTCACGTCCGAGCCAACCCGGGCCCCAGCCGCCGCGAGAGCCCTGAGCTCGTCCTTGCGGTACCTTAAGCTGCCGAGAAAGTCGTTCAGGATGCGCACTTCGACGCCGGCGTTCAGGCGTTCCGTTAGCGCCCTGCATACTTTCGCCGACAGCTCGTCGCGCTCCCAGATGTAGTACTGCATGTGGATGGAGTGCTGCGCCCTTGAGATGTCTTCGATCAGAAGCGGGAAGTACTCCGCGCCATCGGGGCAGATTGCGATCTCATTTGCCGGCAGGGGCCGGTTCCCGCGCTCCCTGGAGATGGCGCACTCCAGCCTCTCGATCGGAGTGCCGTCGTATTTCGCGGAGATCGAATCGGAATACCCTCGGTACCTGGAATAGATGGATTCCATGAACGGTTTCTGGATTGTCCCGAAGTCTCGGACCCAGCGTTGCCTCGCGTGAATCCTCTTCCAGTCGCGGCCCGCGAAGAAGTAGATGGCGAGGCTCACGTAGGGCAGAAGCAGGAAGATGAGGATCCATCCCATGGTGATCGCAGGGTCGCGGTTCTGGGAGACGATCAATGTGACGGCCACTATCCAGAAGAGCACGAGCAGCACCGTGACGAGCAGAGAGTCGTTGGCGCTCAAGAGCGACATCGGTGCGCTAGTTCGCTGAACGACGATGGTGGTATGCGCGGCCGCTGCCGCCGTGAGTGCTCAGGTCCAGAAGCAGCCCGATGCCCAAGATGATCCAGTCGAGCGTCGCGAGGCCGCCGGGCGCGACGAACACGTAGGCGACCGTCGTCCACGGGAGCAGCAGGAGGCCGGCCAGCGGCCAGACCCAGCCGGAAGCCGTCCAGCTGCCGATCGTCGCGCTCCAGCCGCTGAACGTTGCGGTAATGCGGGCTGGATCCAGCAACCACCACAAGACGAGCGCCAGACGGGGAGCGCCGCCAAGCAGGAGAACGCCCAAGCAGCACCCCATGAGATCACCCTTCCGGTTCGAGATCCTGTTCCAACCATATACCCGTTAAGCGCACACGTCGCTGCGACCCCACCGAACAAGGCGAGCCAATCCCGAAGCGTTTGGGTAGATGTCTAACGTACGTTCGAAGACGGGTGGGGGAGCCACCGTACTTTAGGAGGAAGACAATGTCAAAAACACCTCGAGAGCTCGAGTCCGCCGATGTCTACCGAGCCTGCGACGCCGGTGCGTTCGCATTTGTGACAGCCGCCGAATTGCCCGGACTTGCCGAGACGATCGGACAGGCGCGGGCCGTGTCCTCGGTCGAGTTTGGCATGGGGATCGAAAACGGCGGCTACAACATCTTTGCGGTAGGTCCTGTCGGCACGGGCAAGTCCGACACCGTCTATGACTTTCTCACTCGACAGGCGGCCTCGCGCCCCGCGCCCAGTGACTGGGTGTATGTCAACAATTTCGCGAAGCCGTATCAGCCCAATGCGATACGGCTTCCGGCCGGACGGGGCCAGGAGTTCCGGAAGGACATGGAGAAACTGGTCGAGGATCTGAAGGCAGCCATTACTCAGGCATTCGACAGCGAGGAGTACGCGAAGAAGAAACGAAGCATCATCAAACAGGTAGGCGAGCAACAGGCGAGCAAGTTCGAGGCGCTGGGCAAGAAAGCCGAGTCTCGCGGGCTGCTCATGGCTCCGACGCCGGCCGGCCCTATCTTCATTCCGCGGACTCCCACGGGGGAAAGAATGGCTCGTGAGGCCTACGAGATGCTGCCCGCAGAAGAGCGGGAAGGCATCGACGCCGCGATACGGAGCCTGAACGAGCAGCTTCAGCAGGTCATGCGGCTTGTCCGCAAGGATGAACGCGAAGGTCGCGACTCGCTGCGAAATCTCGATCGCGAGGTCACGACGTTCGCGGCCAAGCACCTCATCGATGAGGCGTGCGAGATATGGTGCACCGCGCCAGAGATCACTGAGTTCCTGAAGGCGGTTCTTGGAGACGTGGCTGACAACGCCGATGGCTTCCAGAAGTCCGAGGAAGAGGGGCAGGGGCAGCCTGGGTTCATGGGCATGCCAATGCCTGGTCAGCGCAACCCAGAGAACGCGTTTCTCAAGTACAAAGTGAACGTGCTCGTCGACAACTCCGCTCAAGTCGGCGCGCCGGTGGTGACGGAGAGCAACCCGCTGCTGCAGAACCTCGTCGGCCGGATCGAACATCAGGCCGTGTTCGGGGCGCTGTTCACGGACTTCAACATGATCAAGCCCGGCGCGTTGCACAAGGCGAATGGCGGCTTTCTGGTACTCGACGCCAGAGACGTTCTGCTGAAGCCGTATGTGTGGGACGCATTGAAGCGGACGCTGAAGACCGGCGAGATCCGCATCGAGGATATCGCGCAGCAGATGGGTTTTGCCACGACAGCGAGCCTTGAGCCCGAACCGATCCCGTTCAAGGCGAAAGTGGTCCTCATCGGCGAGCCGTACATCTACCACCTGCTGTATTCGCAGGATCCGGACTTCAGGGAGCTCTTCAAGGTCAAGGCCGATTTCGATACCGTGGTCGATCGCACACCGGCGACGGAGCAACTCTATGCGCAGTACGTCGGTCAGATCTGCCGGCAGCGCGGGTTGGCTTCTTTCTCGCCCGACGGAGTCGCCCGCGTGATCGAGCACTGCTCTCGTCTTGTGGAGGACCAGCGCAAAATGACCACGCGCGTGGTCGACATCGCCGATCTTCTCACTGAAGCCGCGTACTGGGCCGAGCGCCAGCGCCACGGCAAAGGTGCGCCCGTAGTCAAGCGGGAACACGTCCAGAAAGCCATTGACGAGAAGGCTCATCGTTCGAACCGCATTGAGGAGCGGGTTCGGGAGATGATCGCCAACGCCACCATCATGGTCGACACTCGAGGGGAGGTGGTCGGCCAGATCAACGGGTTGTCGGTCTCGTCCAGCGGCGACTACGCATTCGGTATGCCAAGCCGGATCACAGCCACGCACCGCCTGGGCCGAGGCGAGGTCGTGGACATCGAACGGGAAGTCGCGATGGGCGGCCCCATCCACTCGAAGGGTGTGCTCATCCTTGCCGGTTATCTCGGCTCCAAGTACGCTTCCGACCGCCCGTTGTCGCTCTCGGCACGCTTGGTGTTCGAGCAGTCGTACGGCGGTGTCGAGGGCGACAGCGCGTCCTCGGCAGAGTTGTACTGTCTGTTGTCATCGCTCTCGGGCGTGCCAATCCAGCAGCGGTTCGCCGTCACCGGGTCGGTCAACCAGCATGGGCAGGTTCAGGCCATCGGCGGCGTGAACGAGAAGATAGAAGGCTTCTTCGCGGTATGCAAGGCGCGCGGGCTCAAGGGCGATGAAGGAGTGCTGATCCCAAAGGCCAACGTGCCGCACCTGATGCTGAGCGAGCCCGTACGTGACGCGATCGCCGCCGGCCACTTCCACATCTACCCGATCTCCACCATCGACGAAGGAATCGGCGTGCTGACCGGCCTTCCCGCCGGGGCTCTCGGCTCCAAAGGCACCTATCCCGCAGGCTCGATCAACCGTCTCATAGTCGATCATCTGGCGGCCCTTGCCGAGAAGGCTAGGGAGTTCGCCCGCGACAATGGCAAGAACGGCGTACACGGCGATACGACAGACAAGCTCAAGCAGGCCTGAATCTGAATGCGGATCCGGCAGGCACGCCCGAGACGGCGTGCCTGCCGTTTTAGGTCAATCGGCAGTACCATGCTTCTGCTGCAATTTGCGCATCCGGAAGGAGACCCAATGCCCGCATCCCGGGAGGGCGCCGCCAAGAAGAGCGGCCTTACAGAGGTCGCCGAGCGGCTCGGCGTTCCCAGCGCGGACTTCTCGGCAGGGCGAACCGTCTCGTTTCCCGACGGCTACTTCATCAAGCAGTTCACGCTCGCAAACGGAGTTCTCGACGCCGACGGGCTCGTGTCGCTTTGCAAGCTCAAGACGCACGGTCTGACGCGCATCACCGGGGCGATCAAGAACCAGTTCGGCTGCATCCCCGGTATGCTCAAGGGCGAGTTCCACGCGCGGATGCCTGACATCGACCGATTCGCGCAGATGCTGGTGGACTTGACCCACTGCGTCGCCCCGCGTCTCTGCATGATGGACGGCATCCTGGCGATGGAAGGCAACGGCCCGCGCAGTGGCGACCCGCGCATGATGAACGTTCTCATCTTCTCGGACGACCCGGTTGCCATCGACGCCACGGTCTGCCGACTGGTCGACCTAGATCCGATGCTCGTGCTACCGATACGCTACGGCGCCGAGCGGGGCCTGGGGACAGCGACCGATATCGAGTACCTCGGCGATGCGCTGGAGACGTTTGTGGCGCCGGACTTCAAGGTGAACCGCAGTCCGGGCTCGACAACGGGCTCGCAGGGTGCGGCGATGCGGCTCTTCAAGAATCTCGTCGTTCCTCGGCCGGTCATCGATCCGGCGAAGTGCACCGCCTGCGGCACATGCGTGAAGGTGTGCCCGGTCGATCCCAAGGCCGTGAACTTCCGCCCCGCCGCCGAGAAAGGCACACCGCCCGAGCACGACTACAGCCTGTGCATCCGCTGCTACTGCTGCCAGGAGTTGTGCCCCGAGCGCGCGATCAGTGTGAAGACACCGCTTCTCGGCAGGCTTATCCACCGCGCCTGATGGCGCGCTGGGTCTGTCGGCCAACAGCTACCGCCGCTTGAGGTCGCGGCTGACCGCCATGGCCGCACGCGCGCCTTCGCCGGCCGCGACGATGATCTGCTTGGCGAATCCGTTGGTCACGTCGCCGGCGGCATAGATGCCAGTGACGTTGGTCGCGTTGCTGCAGTCGACGACGATTTCGCCCTTGTCATTGGTCGCGATCATGCCGCTTGTGAAGTCGGCTGCGGGAATCGCGCCGGTCTCGATGAACACGCCCGTGACCGGAATCACTTCCTCCTCACCGGTTGCGAGGATTTTGACGCGTGCTCCGGTGACCTTGGTCTCGCCTTCGATGCCTACCAGCTTGACGCCGGTACGCACCGACAGGTTGGGATCGGCCTCGATATGAGCGAGTACGGTCTCGGGAGCCTTGATCGCCGAGGCGCCCAGCAGGATGACCGGACCCGCGCCGAGCGTGGACAGCTGCAGCGCCGCGTCCGCTGCCATCTCCTCAGAGCCGATAACGGCGACCGGCTTGCCGATGAAGAACGCCCCATCGCACGTCGCGCAATACGACACACCGGCGCCGAGCAGTTCGTTCTCGCCCGGGACGGTCACCTTGTTCCGGGCTCGGCCGGTCGCGATGATCACGGTATGTGCCCGAAACGACAAACCCTCGCGAGTGAACAGCTCGAAGATCCCGTCGCCGGGAATGAGCGCGTTGACGAGCTGGCCTTCGAAGCAGTCGACCTCAAATTGGCCCACGTGTGCTCGGAAGCGCTCCACCAGCTCCGGTCCGCTGATGAGGTTCCAGCCGATGAAGTTCTCGATCTTGTGCGCCCAGGATGCCTGGCCGCCCACCTTGCCTGCGACGATCGCGGTCGACAGCCCTGCCCGGGCGCAGTACATGCCGGCGGTCAGTCCGGCCGGTCCCGCGCCGATGATCACCACGTCGTACAGGTCTTTGGGAGTTTCGGCAATGGTCACAATGGTGATCCTTCCAGTTTCGTCTGCTCGAATTCTATCTGTTCTTGCCCATCGGAGATGCTGACCAACTCGATATCGGCTTCCGTCGGGTCGAAGCAGTAGAACCGCACGGCACCGCGTCCTGCGCCCTTGGCGTTGTACATGGCGCCGTCGGCTTGCGCGATCAGCGCATCGATGGGAAGGTCGCCTCGGCAGAGGGCCACGCCGACGCTTGCGCTCGTTTCGACTTCGCACTCGCCAATGTGAAACGGCAAATTCAATGCCTTGAGTATGTCGTAGGCGACTCTCTCAGTGTCAGTTTCCGACTTCGGCCCGTTGAGCAGTACGGCAAACTCGTCGCCGCCGAATCTGGAGACGGTGTCGGACTCGCGCACGCAGCTTTCGAGGCGACGCGCTATCTGACGCAGGAGTTGGTCGCCGACAAGGTGGCCGTAGGCATCGTTGACTGACTTGAAGTCGTCAATGTCCAGGAAGAGCACAGCCATCTTTTCGGAGGTGCGCTTCGCGAAGCGCGAGGCGATCTCAAGCCGGTCAATGAACAGAGTGCGGTTGGCTAGTCCGGTGAGCCCGTCGTAATAGGCGAGGTGATGGACCAGGCTCTCGGCGCGCTGACGTTCGGTGATATCTCTGCCGATGCTGAGGATGGCGCTCCTTCCTTCGTAGATGATGAGCCGGGAGTGCATCTCCAGAACCAGTGTGTCGCCGTTTGGCAGATGATGCTCAACCTCATAGACAACGCTTCCCTGTCCGTTCAGGTCATCTAGCATGATGTTCAAACCAGAGTCTCGCGGCTCCATGAACTCTGAGAACGTGCGCGACAACAGCTTCTCGCGCGTGAGTCCGCGCAGGCTACACGCTGCCGCATTCGCGTAGAGGATCGCTCCACTGTGGTCGTGAATGAGAATCGAGTCGCTGGCGTTGTCCAGTAAGAAAGACTCAAGTCGCAGGCGGTCTCCCACCCCTGCATACTCGGCGATGATCTCTCCGGATCCTAGGACGCCGATAACCTCGCCGGTATCATCCCTGAGCAGAGTGCGCGTCCAGACGACCGAATGTTCAACCCCCTCGGCGTCGATGATGCAGTACTCGGTATGGCTGTTGCGCTCCAACCCACCCACAAATGCCGAGAACCCAGCTCGCACGGCGTCGCGGGTTCGGGTGCTCACGAAACTGGAGAACCAGTCGAGTCCCAGGACTTCCGCTCGGCTTCTCCCGAGTGTCTCGCAGCCCTTGTTGTTGACCAGAAGAACCCTGCCATTAGTGGTCAGGCCCACAATCATGGCACCAGTGATGCTGAGCAGAGCCTCGAACTTGTCACGCTCGAGACGCAAGGCGGCCGATTTCCGGACGGACTCTCGGGTCAGCCGGCCACGGGTAAGACTCAAAGCCACGATGTTGATGCCGAATGCAACGATGATGAGCGCCGTCTGAAGCAACTCACTCTCCAATGCGATTCCCTTCCCCCTGAGCGGATTGCGGCTCCACCATCGTATCCGTGCCGATTCCGCAGAACTCTCTGCTGCATGTATCGGACATTAATTGAGTTACCTCAAGTTTCTGTGTCGGCGAATATCGCAAGCCGAATGGATAGGCTAGGCACTGAGGGTTTCAGGGGCAGAGGTTTTCAGTCCGTGCAATAATGATTTCCGCATTTGGGCGATTAACTCAGCGGGAGAGTGCTTCCTTTACACGGAAGAGGTCGGGGGTTCGAATCCCTCATCGCCCACCATGTCATGTCTCAGGACATCGTGGACAGATGTGCCAGGACAACGTGGACACATCTGATCTTCGGATGGCCTGATAGTTTCGAGTCTGAACGGCCCCGTGGGGGGCCGTTCTTTGATGTCCGGCGCTGTCGTGTAGGGGATGGCTACTGAGACCGGATCTGCGACGCATACCGTTGTCCTCGTCGGCGTCCTGGGCACCAGTGCCATTGTCCGTGGTGCCGCCCTAGAGCTGGTTGTTGAAAGCGCGAAGGTGGTTCTCTGAGCCGGCCCGCAGGTTCTTGAAGGCCGCCAACACATCGGCCTCGTCGTTACGCGCGATCCGCTCATCGAGGTCGGCGATGTCGACTTCCTCGATAGTCTTGCCGACTTCGAATGCGGCGGTCACCGAGGTCGAGCCTTTGGCCACGAGTTGGTTGTAGAGCTCCTGTAGCGCGGGATATGCGTAGACGCCGGCTGCTTCGCCCGCAGCGGGGTCCGCGACTCCGTAGCGAGAGAGGAGCGCGGCCATGGTGTCAGTGTGCTGCTGCTCGCTTGCCGCGATATTGGTGAATACAGGGGTGCCCCACTTCAGTGCGAGTACCGTGTACACATCATGCGCCAGCCGCTCTTCCTCGCGCATAAAGGCCAAGTCCGCTGCCAGTTGCGAGTCGGCGGCGCTCGCAGGGGTGGTCGTCGGCACCGGGGTGCCAACATTCGCTGCCAGTTGCGAGTCGGCGGCGGTCGAAGGGGTGGTCGCCGTCACCGAGGTGGCGACATCCACTGCGCTGCGGGTTGGAGCGCACGCGACTGCCGAAACCGTTAGCACGAGTGCGAGCGAGGCTGCCGCTATGAAGCCAGCAGTGCGATTGAGTGATCTGCGCATGCTGATAACCTCCGTAGATTGCGGGAGATTGTCTCTCCCGGTGCACTCAGCCTGAAGTAACAGGGTGAAGAGTAGGTGAACGCCGAGCGAACGACTTGTGCGCATTGAGTCCGAGAATTGTGCGGGCAGCCAGCGGGCTGAGACTCCTTCTCTTGTAGGTGTAAGAAGTGGTCTGCGCTGAAAAAGCGTGGGTTTTGTCGCCGTCTGCATAGAGAATGCAGACAGCCTTCAAGCTGGCAAAATACCTCCTAGAGTTGATAGAAACCCTCGAGACAGTCTCGCCGAAACAGTAGTCTTCAATCGTCACGTTGCATTTAGATGATGGGAAGGAGTCTAGGTCGGGTGATTCAGGGTGTTCGAAGTGCATCCCTCATCGCCCACAATTGGAAACGAAACGCCCCTGAGGGGTCTCTCCGGAGATACTCGAAGGGGCGTTTTAGCTGGTAGGACACTATATTGCCGTGGTCGAGATAGGCGTTCGAAGTTCGGAGAGAGCCGCTGGTCTTCGCGGCGAGATTGGGGCCTCGGCGACAAAGTCGAGGTCTTTCGCGTACCCTGTAGTGGGACTCCCCGCGGATCTGCGAAACGCCCGGATCGGCCGACCAAGGCTGCCGAACGAAATAGGTTGACGGTGAATCAGAACATTCCTTTGGCGATTGTGATAACGGTCATCGCATCGCTCTTCTTTGCCCTCGGCTCAACGGTCCAGAAGAACGCGGTGGGCAGACAAATCGGGGAAAACCGCCTCAAGCTGCACATGGGCATCTCAGACCTGTGGGCATTGGTGCGTGCCCCTCGCTGGCTTGCAGGGCTGGCGCTCGCTGGCGTCGGGTCTGTGCTGAACATTGTGGGCCTCGTGCTGGCGCCGGTAACCGTGGTGCAGCCGATTGGGATTCTGGCGGTTCCCTGGTCGGTTATTCTTTCCGCAAAGATCCACCGCCATACGATCCCCCGGATGAAGTGGCTGGCCGTGGCGGAGGCCCTTGTCGGGACCCTGAGCTTCACCATTTTGGCGGCAACGCACGCAACCACGCAGACGGTTCTTGACCCCTGGCGGATTCCGATCGCGTGCGCCGTCGTCTACGCGGCCGCTGAAGGGCTCGTCCGCCTCGGCGCGCGCGGCCGCGAGAAGTGGCGGTGCTTCTTCTGGGCCTCTGGAGGTGCCTTCTTCTATGGGCTGGAGTCCGCATTGGTCAGGACCTTGACCGAGTTCATACGGCGTACCGACTGGCTGCACAGTCCGCTTTTCTGGGTTATCGCAGCAGCCCTTGTGGCGGGATCGGTCAGGGGTGCCTGGATGCTTCAGCAGGGATACGCCACGGGGCCTGCCGAGGTTGTGGTGGGAGCGCTCACGGTGACGAACCCCGTGGTTGCCGTGCTGTTTGGCATAGTCGTGCTGGGAGAGGGTGCGAACATAACAGCCTGGGTGGGGTTCTGGATGACCGTCTCTGCAGCTGTTGCGATCTTCGGAGTCTTCTCCTTGTCGCACTCCCATACGGAGTCGAGGCCAATTGAGTCGCAGCAATCCGCCGACGTCGAGCCGGATGCGAGCAGCGATTCCGGACTTCGTTAGAGCGTGAACGAATAGGGAATAGCCTAGCCGACTGCAAGACTGGGCCGAAAGGGCGTCGATGTCTGTCTTCGTGTACTCAATGTTCGCTCTCGGGCTTGTCACAAGCGTGCACTGCGTTTCAATGTGCGGACCTCTGATCCTCAGCTACGCCGTGAAGGGCGATGCAGAAGGCGCATGGGGTCACAGGCTGGCACCGCACGCCGCCTATCACGTGGCCCGGTTCATCAGCTACGCCATCGTTGGACTGCTTCTCGGCGCGGTGGGCGCATTCTTCGACTTTGACAGGGTGCGCCCGTGGGCACTGTTCGCCGCCGGTGTACTGATGGTCGTGCTCGGGATCGGTCTGACGGGGAGAGTTCCATGGGCGCTTCGGCTGATGCCTGAACCGCCGAAGTTCCTGGTCAGCGCTCTGAGACGGACACGGCGCAAAGCGAAGTCCGACGCCGAGACGGGCGAAGCTTCGCTGGCGACGCCCGCCATGTTTGGCCTTCTGACCGGGCTGATGCCGTGTGGCCCGCTCGTGGGCGCGGAGCTGATGGCTGCGGCCTCAGGCAGCGCAGTGACCGGAGCGCTCGGCATGCTGGCGTTCGGGGTGGGAACCGCTCCGCTGCTTGTGGCGTTCGGCACGAGCGCGAGCCTCATCCCAAAGCGGTTTCGGGATCGCTTGAGTCTCGGGCTGGCGGTCGTCCTGATCGTCTTCGGCCTCGTGTTTTTCAACCGGGGACTCGTACTCGTGGGCTCGCCGGTGACGTTCGAAACGGCCAGGCAGGCGGTCACTCATGCGCTGAAGTCGCCTTCTCAGGAGCAGACAAACTGGTCGGTTGCGCAGGACGGTGTTGTCGAGGTGGCGATTGAGTTCGCCAGCATGGAGTTCACGCCGCGCACGGTCGAGATTCCGGCCAACCGATCCGTCCGTTTGATTGTGGATAGGCGCAACGATCCGGCTGTCGGGGCGTGCGGCGATCCCGGACCCAAGGTCAAGCAGGTCGAGGTGCCTCAGCTTCATATCCTTCAAGACATCGCGCCTTCGACACTGACCGCCGTGCCGATACCTCCCACGAAGGCCGGAACCTATGTCATGACCTGTGGTTCAGGAATGGCACAAGCCACGATCGTTGTGGTGGACGCGCAGTAGAGTCGAACAGTCGGCTAATACTGAACCACGATTCTGCCGCCAAACGTGTCCATGCCGCAGGTGAACTCGTAGGTTCCAGGAGCGAGTTTACCGAGGTCGATGACGCCGTAGCCGGTCTTCTCGAAATTGACCGTCTTACCGAGCTTCTGAAACGTCGGATTGGCCAGACACCCCGTTGCGCTACCAGTGAATACAACCCTCACCGGTAGACTGGAGATCACGTAGAAGACGTTCGGGCTGTAGTAGCCGTTCTTGATCAGGACTGAAGCTACCTGTGTGCCGCCGACGGTCGCTGTCGGCGCGGCCTGTCCGCCGCCGCCCATCATTCCGCCACCGGAGCCGCCGCCCGTGCTCGTCCCTTGCGCATCGGGAATGACAGTCACGGTGCCTACCACGATCGGTGCCGTGCCCAGACCCGCACATGCGGCGCACTCGCCGGAAGCCGACGCCGCTGACGCTGGGGCCGTGGTGACGCCGGAGGATGAGGCGGTACCCGTCGTGGAATCTGAGGTCGCCGTCTGTGTGGATGCGCCCGATGCTCCATTCGACGATTGGTCGGTGGACGATGTCTTCTTGCTGCAGGCGCCCAGAGTGATGGACAGAGCGATCAACACCACGAGGGCAATTGTGCGTCGGCGCATTGCGTGCGATTCCATGGGCGTGTTCTTTCTGGCATGTTCGGGCGGACGTTGTCGGGCTGTCGATTACATTCCCAAAGTGCGCACGGCCTATGCGGAGCACGGGCCGTGCGCACCTGTATTGCGTCTGAGAGCTGAGACCCTGTTACGCTACTGGACGATGAGCTTGCCACCCAGCATGCCCATGCCGCACGTGAACTCGTACGTGCCGGCCGCAAGCGTTCCAATCTCGAGAGTCGCAGTTCCGGTCTCTCTGAAGTCGGCCTGCTTGTTCAGGCTCGTGAACTTGGGCTTGCCGAGGCAGCCGGCGACCTTGCCTGTGAAGACGATCTTGACTGGTGAGCCCGCTTTGACGGTGAACTGGTTCGGATAGTAGTAGCCGTCCTTGACGCCGATCTCAATGACTTGCGTGCCGCCGGTGTCCTTGACCGTCCCCACCACCATGGTGGGCATCACCTTGGTGGTGCACGCGGCGCACGTCTGCGTTGCGACAGACGTCGCTGCGCTCGGGCTATTACTGACGGTTGTCTGCGTGCCGGCGGAGGTTTGCGTGGATTGCGCGTCCGCACTCTTGCTGTTAGTGCATCCGCCGAGTGCCAGCGCAGCCATCAAGAGAGCGCCGCACGCCGCCAGCATTCCGACCCGCCTCCAATTGACCCGTGCCATGTTGGTTCCTCACTTTCCCATCTGCACCCCCGCTGGGGCCTCTTCCGGCATTCGTTGAGGCTGTAACGAACCTCGTGTATCTCTGTACCAAAGTAGGGGGAGGATCTAACGTGTTGGCGCAAATTCGTGCAGTGCGGTATCGTCGGGTGCGTATCGACGCGGCTCAACTCGAGGGGGTTGTGCATGAGCGAGTACACACAATCATCTGAGGCGACAATGCTCAGGCTCTCTCGCTACCACTGTTTTCTCGGCGGGCTGTTGGGCGCGCGTCCTTCTCGGCCGGTCACATCGCGGGAGATCGCAGAGGAACTCGGACTCTCCGAGGAGACCGTGCGCCACGATTTGAGGAACGTGCCGATCGAAGGACGTCCCGGGTCGGGTTTCGCGCTGGAGCCTCTGTACGAGGCGCTCCAGGAGTTTCTGGAGCTCTCGGCGGCGCATCCCTTTGTCATCGTCGGCAATGCCGATATCCTTCGCGGACTTGCGATCACGTTTCCGGCGCGGGACTTTGGAATGCGTCCCGTCGCCTACTTCTCCGAGAGGGCCGAGGATGTGGGCGCGGAGATCGCCGGCGTCACAGTGGAGGCGCTTGCCGATGCGTCTGTCCGGGTGCAGGAGTTGGGGGTGTCGCTCGCGCTCATCGCATGTGCGCCCGACGCGGTCGACGCGGCTCTCGATGTTCTGGCCGAGGCGGGCATCAGGGGGGCAGTCATGCTGACTCCGGTGTTGCGACCGCGCCATCCGGAAGGCATGAGCGTCACCTACTTCCGCATCCCATGCACACTGAAATCGCTCGCATCGAGCGACCCGGTGGCCAGCTAACGCACACGTCGGAAGTGTTCCAGCTCTTCTTCTTGCCATGCTCTCTAGTATGTATTACCATCTACCGTGCAATACAAGGAAGCTTGTCTGACAAGCGTCGAAGCACAGAGTGGAGCACGTGATGTCTGCAGGTGGTGAGGCGGTGTTTTCCCAGTTTCGCAAAGGTGTGGTTGAACTCGCCATTCTCGCACTGCTGCATGGCGGCGAGGCGTACGGCGCCGAGATCGTTGATCGCCTCGGCGAGCATCCGGGGTTGGCGATCAGCGCCGGGACGGTCTATCCGCTGCTGTCGCGGCTGAAGAAAGCGGGACTCGTCACTTCGGTATGGCGTGAGTCGCCGTTAGGACCGCCGAGGAAGTACTACCGGTTGTCGACTGAGGGCGAGAGGGAGTTCGGAGCGATGGCGAAAGCGTGGGAAGGCGTGACGGGTGCAATGGACAGTCTGCTCGGCAAGGAGGCCGTCCGATGACCGCGTCTGAAATCCGTCAGCCCGATACCATCACCGCCAAGGCCGCCGAGCAGATCGACGCCTACTTCGCGCGCTTCAAGGATGCGCTTCTTGCGGCTGGCGTTTCGGGAGCCGAGGAAGCCATCTCAGACCTACGGGATCACGTGTCCGAACAGCTCGGTGGTGCCGACACGCCGGAGGAGATCGCACGCGTGCTCGCAAAGCTCGGCACGCCGGAGGCGCTGGCCGCCGAATATGCGGAGGCGCAGCAGCTCGCTGAGGCTGGCGCCGGTGGGCTTTCGGGGCGAGTTCTCGGCATGCCGTATGACGTTCGTGTTCCCAACGCGGAGCGCCTGGCCCAGCGGTGGTGGGATCCCCTTGATCGGCGGGTCCTTGTGCCGAGAATCTTCGGCTTGGGGTGGACCGTGAACTTTGGCGCGCTAGCGGTTCTGACTGGCATCGTGCGTCCTGACGACGAGGAAGTTCCCTTCGGTGCCGTGCCGTCGCGATTAGTCTCGGCGACACTCGTCCTTCCGCTGGCGATTGTCGCAGCGTTCGCGGTGCTCGTCGCCGTGAGCTGGCCGAGTCTGCCGGCGCTGGTGCCGTCGCATTGGGGCGTTTCGGGTGTTGATGACTACCAAGGCCGCGGCCAGGCGGTTGTCTTCCTGTCTCTGATGGCGGGCGTTCCGTTGGCGTTCGCCTTCCGGACGCACCTGCGCCGCCGGTCGCCGCTGAACCGGGTTGTTGCCTCCGCGTTCAGCTCGGTGTTCGCAATCTTGGCGCTTTCGGTGTTCGCGCAGACGCTCTTTGCGCTCTCCGGCGGCGCAGGGACGTGGCTCATCTGGGTCGGTATTGCGTGCTCGGTGCTGGTGCCGTTTGCGCTGTTTGTGGTCATGTCACGGATCGGCCGCGCTGCGGAACAGCGCCGTGACCTGTCGAAGGGACGTGTGAGATGAACATGGATCTGTCTGCCATTCCTACCGGGGTGCTTGTGGCCGTCGGCGTGCTGATCCTCGTCGAGATCGTGCTGGATGTGATCTCGCTGGTCGACCTCTATCGGCGGCCCGTAGCGCAGGTGGTCTTCGGCAACAAGTGGATCTGGGTTGCCATCATTCTGCTGGTGAACACCATCGGCGCCATCATCTACCTAGTGGCCGGACGCAAACCCGCCGCCGTCTCCGAGGGATTGGTGCCCCCCGCTCCAACTTCGGTCCGCGCCGAGAACGTCGCCGACGCGCTCTACGGCACACGCAAGGATGCTGACACCCAATGAGCGCGGCGATCGAGATAACAGGACTCACCAAGGTTTACGGCCAGAAGCGCGCGCTCGATAGCGTGGATCTGGCCGTTGAGGAAGGCTCGATCTTCGGGTTTCTCGGCCCGAACGGCGCGGGCAAGACCACGACACTTCGCATCCTGACCGGCCTCGCGCAAGCTACGAACGGCTCGGTGCGCATCCTCGGCCAAGACGTGATGCAGGTCGGTAACGCCATCCGTGCCGAGATCGGCTTTCTGCCCGACGTGCCCGGCTTCTACGAGTGGATGACCGCAACGGAGTTCCTGCGCTTCGCCGGTGGCCTCTTCGGGATCGAAGCGCGAGTCCTCGACGAGCGTGTGGGGGTGCTGGTTGATCTCGCCGGTCTTACCGGAGTCAGGACCAAGATCGGCGGCTACTCGCGCGGAATGAAGCAGCGCCTCGGTGTGGCCCAAGCGCTCGTGAACGCGCCCAGGCTGCTGCTGCTCGACGAGCCGACGAGCGCGCTTGACCCGATGGGCCGCAAGGACGTCCTCGACATGCTCTCATCGCTGCGTGGGCGCACGACGGTATTCTTCTCGACGCACATCCTCGCCGATGTCGAGCGCGTGTGCGACACGGTCGCGATCCTGGATCGCGGACGGGTGGTAGTCCAGGCGCCCATCGATGAACTCAAGGAACGCTATGGCGAGCAGAAGGTCGTGATCGAGGTCACCGCCGAGGCCGGCTGGCTTGCCGAGGAGATCCGGCGGCGGGAGTGGGCGAGCGCGGTTGCGCACAACGCGAACGGCACCATTGAGATCACCGTGAAGGACGTGGTGGCCGCACGGATGGAGATACCGGCCATGGTCTCGGCGAAAGGGATCGGGCTTGTCCGCATGGAAGCGGGAGAAATGGGACTTGAAGAGGTCTTCGTGGAGCTTGTGGGAGGTGGACAGCGATGAGCGGGTTTGCGGTGTTCGCGCGCAAGGAGGCACGCGAGATCCTGCGCACGTGGCGGATCTGGGTGCTCCCGGGCATCATGCTGTTCTTTGCGCTGTCAGGTCCCGTGCTCGCCCGGTTCACTCCTGAGATCGTGGGGTCGCTTGCCGGCGATCAGCTGGGAGGCTTCGTGATTCCACCGCCAACATACTTCGACGCATACGGGCAGTGGATTAAGAATCTGTCGCAGATCGCGCTGTTCGCGCTCATCATCATCTACGGCGGCATCGTCTCGTCGGAGAGCAAGAGCGGCACGGCGGTGCTCGTGCTGACCAAACCGGTTTCGCGTTCGGCGTTTGTGATCGCGAAGGCGGCGGTGCACTCGGCGTTCCTCTCTGTGCTGCTGGTCGTTGGCACGCTTCTGACCTGGGGCGTCACGCGGATGGTCTTCAGCGAGGCGCCGGGACGCGCGCTGTGGTCTTCGGCGATGCTGTGGCTGGTGTTCGGCGTCCTCTTCATCGCGATCATGACGCTGCTCTCGGTGCTCATCAATTCGGCTGCGGGCGCGGCCGGCGCAGGGCTGGGCGTGTATGCGCTGGTATCGATCGCGGCGATCTGGAAGCCGCTTGGCAAGTACTCGCCGGCGGCGCTCACCACCCAGCCGTCGACGCTGGCCTCCGGCGGGCACGTGGACGCGCTGTGGCCGGTGGTGACGGCGCTCGTGCTCGCTGTGGCGCTGGTGGCGCTGGCGACACTCGCGTTTCGCCGGAAGGAGTTGTAGAAGCCGAGCCGCGAGCGCAAGCAGATCGCCTTCTCACCCGCCGAGAAGGGCGGCAGCGATCCTTTCAGGCAGGCCCGCGGATCTGATCGCGCTTGCGACCGCGCCGACGTCGTAGCTCACACGGTGCGTGAGGGTTGCGACAGGCTCCTCGGACTCATCGTCGCCCAGCAGCAGCTCGACCCAGGTCGCTCGCGCGTCGCCATCCTTGGGCTTGCCGACGGAGCCGCAGCTCACATAGTCCACCCGCCGACCTTCTGCTGCAATGAGCACACGGTGGTAGGGGATGTGCACGTGGCCGACGCAGACGACGTCGGCTTCGGCCTCATCGGCGAGGCGTGCAAGGAACGTGTCGGTGCGGTCGGGCAGCAGATACTCGTTGATCTTGCGCGGGCTGCCGTGCACAAGCAGGATTCGCAGGCCCGCGTGCCCGAGGCGGATCTGCGCGGGCAGCTGCGCGAGCCAGTCGTGGTCGGAGTCTGAGAGCGCGGCGTCGGTGAAGGCGTACGACGCCTCCCCATCGGCGATCGCCGCAGGGGTTGCGTAGTAGCAGCCGCAGCTTCCGCGCCGGTTGCCAACGCCATCGTCGTAGTTGCCGGCGATGGTGGGAATCGCGAGGCTTCGCACTCGCTCGATGACTCCCGCCGGATTCGGCCCGTAGCCGACAAGGTCGCCGAGGCAGTACATCTCCGGGAGCTCCGCCGCCGCGATGTCGCCGAGAACCGCATCAAGCGCCGCAAGGTTGCCGTGCACGTCGGAAAAGAGGGCGATCCGTCTCATCGTGACTCAGCGATCCTCAAGCGCGCATGCCGCGCCAGCCTCGCCGAGCAGATCGGCCTCGGCGGGATTGGCCCCAGGAAACCAGCGTTTGCCCAGCGCGAACGCGGCGTTGACCAGCAGGATGAGCGCCGGCACTTCCACCAGCGGTCCGATCACTGCGGCGAACGCTTGCCCTGAGTTCAGGCCGAAGACCGCGACTGCCACCGCGATCGCAAGCTCGAAGTTGTTGCCGGTCGCCGTGAACGCAAGCGCCGTGTCTTTGGCGTACGTCGTGCCCATCTTGCGGCCCAGCCAGAAGGTCACAATGAACATGATCGCGAAGTAGATAAGCAGCGGGATAGCGATGCGAACCACGTCAAGCGGGATCTGCAGGATCAGGCCGCCCTTCAGCGAGAACATCACGATGATGGTGAAGAGCAGCGCGACGAGCGTGATCGGCGAGATCCTCGGCACGAAGACGGTCTCGTACCACGTGCGGCCCTTCGTGCGCAGCAACACGAGCCGAGTCAGCGCACCCGCGATAAATGGGATGCCGAGGTATATGAAGACGCTTTGCGCGATCTGCCCGATCGTGACGTTGACCACAACACCCTGCAGTCCGAAATATGGCGGCAGGACCGTAATGAAGAGCCATGCCATCGGCGCGTAGAAGATCACCTGGAAGATCGCGTTGAGCGCAACGAGGCCGGCTGCGTACTCGCAATCGCCCTTCGCGAGGTCATTCCAGACGATGACCATTGCGATGCAGCGAGCCAGTCCGATCAGGATCAGGCCGGTCATGTAGGCCGGCTGGTCGCGCAGGAACGTGACCGCAAGGATGAACATGAGAATGGGGCCGACGATCCAGTTCAGGAACAGCGAGAGCCCCAGTACCTTCTTGTCGCGGAAGACGTCGGAAAGCTCCTCGTACTTCACCTTCGCGAGTGGCGGATACATCATGAGGATTAAGCCGATGGCGATGGGAATGTTGGTGGTCCCCACGGAGAGAGAGTTCACGAATGCAGGGATTCCGGGCATGAGCGCACCGGCTCCGACGCCGACCGCCATCGCGAGGAAGATCCACAGCGTGAGATAGCGGTCGAGGAAACTCAGGCGCTTTGCAACGGATTGGGGCATCGGTCTTCCTTCCCTGTCATGGCCTTCAACTCATTCAGCAGCTCGCACATGGCATCCGGAACCAGCCGGTAGTACACCCACAGGCCACGCTTGCGCGAGGTTACGAGCCCGGCTCCGATGAGCGTCTTCATGTGGTGAGAGACCGTCGGTGCGCCCAAGTCGAGCGTCTCGGCGAAGACGCAGGCACATACCTCATCGGCCGAACAGCAGCGCTCGTCGTCCGCACCGGTTGCGAGCAGACGCAGGATCTCGCGGCGAGGTTTGGAGGCGAGTGCACGGAAGACGAGGTCGGTGTGGTCGATGGTCTCGGCGGGTTGGTTGGGCATTTGTGCTCCCACTGTTGACAAGTTCGATGTCCTTCGAAGTATGATAGCAGACGATCTAGTTCGAAGTATATCGAAGGGTCGAACTTTCGAGAGGAACTTCGCGTGAACGGTGCTGACACAACTCGATCGGTTCTGTCCACCACGCTGACGTGGCGCGATACCGCGAAGCGCTGGGCGTTGCGATGGGGAGTCGGCCGCGAGACTTCAGCGGTCAGGCCCGGCCTCTACGCGATCGGCGAGCCCGGGCCAGCTTCGCCGGTGCTGGTCACGGCGAACTACCGGATGACTGTCGACATCGTGCGCCGCGACCTTGCCGGCTGCGACGTTTGGCTCCTCGTGCTCGACACGCTCGGCATCAATGTCTGGTGTGCCGCCGGCAAAGGAACGTTCGGCACGCGTGAGCTGGTGTCGCGCATTCTGGCCGAGAAGCTTGACGGCGTGGTCGAACATCGGGTCGTCGTCGTGCCGCAACTCGGGGCGCCGGGGGTCAATGGCCGCGAGGTTCAGCGGCTGTCCGGCTTCCGCGTCATCTGGGGCCCGGTCTACTCCCGCGACCTGCCTGAGTACTTGCGTGTCGGGATGCGGGCGACCGCCGAGATGCGTAAGGTGCGTTTCCCGATGGCGGACCGCCTTGCCTTGGCGCCGGTGGAGCTGGTTGGCTCGCTGCCGTGGATATGGGTTGTCGGCGTGCTCATGGTTCTGGCATTTGTGGGCGCTTCGCTGGGCGCACATCGGCTGATGCCATCTGCCCTGTTGACGGCGTTTCTGCCGAGTGCCGGGGTCTTCGCGCTCGGTGTATTGGCGGGAGGGCTCGCTGTTCCCGCGCTGTTGCCGTGGCTGCCGGGCCGGGCGTTCTCCGTGAAGGGCGCCGTCGCCGGGGTGGCTGTGGCGACCGTGGCCATGGGCGTGGCCCTCGCATTTGGCGTCGAGTCGTGGCTGGCTTGGCCGGCTGTGATTCTCGGCGTGGGTGCGATCGCCTCGTATGTGGGGGTGAACTTCACCGGCGCGACGCCGTTTACTTCGCCGTCCGGCGTGGAGCGGGAGTTGCGTCGGGCGATTCCGTGGCAGGTGGCTGCGGCGGGCGTGGCACTGGTGTTGTGGACGGCTGCATGGGCGACCGGGATGGGAGCATAGACGTGGAGACTTTTCGCTACTTGGAGGACGCGGTGTCGCTGCAGTTCGATGCGGGATCGTGCATCGGTTGCGGGGCCTGCGCTCAGGTGTGCCCGCACGCGGTGTTCGTCATGCGCGGCGCGCGCGCTGTGCTGGCAGACCGGGGCGCGTGCATGGAATGTGGCGCATGCGCGCTTAACTGTCCGGCCGGAGCGATCAGCGTCAAACCCGGTGTTGGGTGTGCTCAGGCGATTATCCATTCGTGGATTCGAGGCGGGGAGCCGACATGCGGCTGCGGCACGTCGTGTTGCGGATCGACCGCTGAGGACCATTCCGAACATCCGACTGAGATATGGAGCGACATCATGAGCACTGATGACGATATCAAGCAAGCCGTTCGCGAGCGCTATGCGGGGCACGCCACACAGGGAACATCGTGCTGTTCGAGCGGGAGTTGCTGCGGTGGCGAGGTGAGCGGCGGGACGGTCTCGCAGGAACTCGGCTACTCGGCCGACGACCTTGCTGCGATCCCGGGTGGCGCCGACCTCGGCCTCGGCTGTGGCAACCCGCTCGCTTTGTTGGAACTCTCCGCGGGTGAGACCGTGCTCGACTTGGGGAGCGGTGGTGGTATCGACTGCTTCATGGCTGCTCGGCAGGTGGGTCCCACCGGGCACGTCATCGGCGTCGATATGACCGCCGAGATGATCGCGCGCGCTCGCAAGAACGCAGCCGTCGGCGGCTACGGCAACGTTGAGTTCCGGCTGGGGGAGATCGAGCACCTGCCGGTTGCCGATGCGACCGTGGACGCCGTCATCAGCAACTGCGTCATCAACCTCGTGCCCGACAAGCGGCAGGCGTTCGCGGAAGCGGCGCGGGTCCTGAAGTCCGGCGGCAGGATTTCTGTGTCCGATATCGTCACGCTTGGGGAGATACCTGTAGAGATTCGCGGATCGATGGAGGCTTACGTCGCCTGCCTTGCGGGAGCCATCTTACGTGACGAGTACCTTGTACTCCTCGGCGAGGCGGGTTTCGAGGATATCCGCGTGACGGAAGAACGGACGTTTGCGGTCGAAGACGTGGTGGCGGAGGACCTGGTAGCCGAGTTTCGGCGCCACACAGGCGCGACCGATGAGCAGCTGCGCAAGGCCGCCGAGAGGTTCGCAAGCATTCGGGTGGCAGCCGTGAGGTCCGCCTGACAAGAAGGAAAGGTAGCGAAAGCGATGGATGCTCTAGAGGCGATTCTCACGCGGAGAAGCATCCGCAAGTACACAGACGAACCCGTGTCGGAGGAGGCTATCGCTACACTGCTTGATGCGGCGATGGCTGCGCCCTCGGCGATGAACGAGCGCAGCACCCGCATCGTGGTCGTCCGCGATCGCGACCGGTTGGAGAGCCTGTCGAAGGTAACGCCGTTTTCGGGCATGTTGGCGGCCGCGCAAGTTGGCTTCGTCGTGTGCGGCGACATACTCGTCGACCGCTTTCCCGGTATGCGGTACTGGACTGTCGACGGCTCGGCGGCCACCGAGAACCTTCTGGTCGCCGCGAACGCGCTCGGGCTGGGCGCCGTGTGGATCGGCGTGTACCCATGGCGCACCCGCATGAACGCCGTCGCCAGAGTCATCGGTTTGCCCAGAACCGTGCGCCCGCTTGCGATGGTCGCGCTCGGCTGGCCCGTCGAGCCTCCCAAGCCGCGAGAACCCTACGACATGTCGCGCATTCACCACGAGACATGGTAGGGAGACACTCGAAGTCGGTGCGCTGGTATAGACTACGAAAGACGCTTGATTCACTTCCCGGGGAGGTCTTCGCCGCATGCGCACGAACTTTGCGATTGGGGTCGACGTTGGTGGAACCCGCATCGCCGTCGGGCTTGTCGAGCGCAAGGGCAGGATCGTCAAAGACGTCAAACGACTGACGCCGAAGACGGGGCCGTTCTCGGTAGTCGATGCGATCATTGATCTTGTGGAAGAGGTCTCGACAGGCGGCGTGCAGCCCTCCGAGATCGCCGGTATCGGCATCGGGGTGCCCGCGCAGATCGACTTTCTGCGTCAGTCGATCGAGTACTGCACCAACCTGCCGCTTGCGGGCGTTGACGTGCGCTCGCTTGTCATGTCGCGTACCAAGCGCGAAGTCACCATCGACAATGACGGCCACATGGCCGCGTTCGGCGAGTCGAGATTCGGCGCGGCCAAAGGCGCACGCGACTTCCTCATGATCACGGTGGGCACCGGCGTTGGCGGCGGGATCTTTCTGAACGGCGAGCCGTATCGTGGAAGCCGGGGACTCGGCGGGGAGATCGGTCACGTCGTGGTGCAGATGGACGGCGCGCCGTGTCCATGCGGCGGGAAGGGCCACCTCGAGGCCTACCTCGGCCGGCCGGCGATCGCAGCCCGGGGCCGCGAAGCCGCAGGGCAGCTCGGCGGTGCCGCAATCCTGAAGGCTGCGTCCGGAGACATCGAAGCGATCACCGCGGAGTCGGTGCTGCAGGCAGCTGCGAAAGGCGATGCCGTTGCTCGGCAGATCCTCCTGGACGCCGGCGTGGTTCTCGGCAGGGCGCTCGTCGGGTTTGTGAACGTCTTCAACCCGAAACTCATTGTGGTGGGCGGGGGTATCGGCGAGTCGGCCGACTACATGGTGGAGCGGGCGGCCGAGGTCATGCGTGCGGAAGCGATGGCGGGGCGGCGCGATGTCACCGTCACGCAGGCTGTTCTGGGCAATGATGCAGGGATTCTGGGCGCGGCGGCGCTTGCATTTGACGAACATGACATGCGGGAGGGATTGCACCGATGAGCGAGAAGGCGGTTGTGTGGTTTGCGCCGATGCGCAGTGTCAAGAAGACGTCATTGGTCAAACGGTCGGGCATTCTGCTCGAGCGCGCGGGTCTAAAAGACGTGGTGGGCGATCGCGACATGGTTGCCGTGAAGCTGCACTTCGGCGAAACGGGAAACACAGGGTTCGTGTCGCCGGTGTTCCTGCGCGAAATCGTGCGACTGGTCAAGGAGCAGGGCGGCAAGCCCTTTCTGACCGATTCGAGCACTCTGTACGGCGGCAAGCGGGGCAACGCAGTCGATCACATCGCATGCGCGCTGCACAACGGCTTCGGCTATGCGACTGTTGAGGCGCCCATCATCATCGCCGACGGTCTTGACGGACGCGAGGCGACCGATGTGGCGATCGAGGGCTTCCGGCACTTCGACAGTGTGCGGATCGCATCGGCGGCGGTGCACGCCGATGCGATGATCGTCGTGACGCATGTGAAGGGCCACGAGGCTGCGGGATTTGGCGGCGCGCTGAAGAACGTCGGCATGGGGCTGGGTTGCCGGTCGGCGAAACAGCGCATGCACGCGGACTTTCGCCCCGAGGTCTCAGCCGAGAAGTGCACCGCATGCAAGCGCTGCGTCCAGAGTTGTCCGGTTCAGGCCATCGTGATCGGTCCGGACCGAGTCGCCGTTGTGAACCGCGAGGTGTGCTACGGCTGTGGGGAGTGCGTGGCGAGTTGCCCATACGGCGCGATCGCAACATGCTTCAAGACGACGCCCGCCGCGCTGCAGGAGAAGATCGTCGAGCATGCGGCCGGCGTCCTGAAGGGCAAAGAGGGCAAGACGCTCTATCTCTCGTTCATCACTGACGTCACACCCGATTGCGACTGTTGGAGTTGGTCGGACGCGCCGCTCGTCGCCAACATCGGTGTGCTTGCTTCGACTGATATCGTCGCCATCGACCAGGCGGCCCACGACCTTGTGACCGCAGCCACTGGCCTGCCCGGCGGGCGGGGCGAGGGGCTGGCGCCGGGTGTCGACAAGTTCTTCGCCGTCACGGGCGTGGACGGCACCATCGGCATGCGCTACGCCGAAGAGATGGGGCTCGGGACACGAGAGTACGAGATCAGACAGCTGGACTAGGCGGCACGAGATTCTTTGGGGGATTCGTGAACTACACGGAACTGGTTGGCAAGGGTTTCAAGGGGCTGAAGTCCGGGACCGCATGGGGGTTCTGGGCGACCGTGCAGGCGGCCGTGCTGGGGCTGTATCTGGTCTTGGTCGGGGCTGCGGTCGCAGCTGCGGGCGGACCGGGCGCTCTGGAGACGTTGTGGAACCGTCTGATCGGCGGAGTGCAACCGTCGCTGACGATGCTTATGCCGCTCATCGTCATCTACGCCGCGTTTGTGGTCGCTGCTCTGCTTGCGATCCCCCTGCGGCTGATCGGGATCGGAGGCCTCGTCCACATCACCGATGAGTTCCAATCGGGCCGCAAAGTAACCGTGGGTGGCGCGTGGGGCTGGGGCGCGGGGCGTATCGGCCGAGTCTTCCTGATCCAGCTTGTGCTCGGCGTCGCCGCGTTTCTAGCGGCGATCTTGGCGCTGGTGCCGTTCTTCATCGGCATCGCAAGCGTTGCACGCACCGGCGATGCCGGCGGGGGCGCTCTTGTCGGCGGGCTGTGCGGGACGAGCCTGCTCATGCTGCTGATGCTACTGGTCTTGTTCTTCCTATCCGCATTCATCGAGATCGTGATTCGCTACGCGGTGATTGGCGACCGGGGCGCGGGAAGCGCTTTGAGCGCCGGCTGGAAGGCGTTCCGGGCATGCTTCAAGTACGTGTTCATGTTCCTGGTGATTACTTATGGCATCCTGCTGGCCATCGGCGTCATCGACGGAATCGTGAACTCAATTATTCAGGCAGTCTTCACAGCCTCCACCGCGATGTTCAGTTCGGCATCTTCCGACTCTGCGCAGGAGTTCGGCACCGTACTGAAGTCGATCATCGTGACGCTTCCGGTCAGTCTGGCAGTCGGGTTTCTCACGACCATTCTCAACGCATCGCTATGGACTGCGTTCTTCCGCCGCATGACGGGTCTCGACCCGGATGCGCCGAGAGCCGTCTACCCGCCGCCGAGCACGCCGACTCAGGAGTGGTGGACGGCCTCTCCGGGATCCGCCGACACGCAAGTGACCGATCCCCAATCGCCGGGGACACAGGAGTAGGTATTCGCTTCGGGACCGAAAGGACGACATGAAGTACGGGGAGATAGTCAAAAAGGCGTGGGGAATCACGTGGCGATATCGAGCACTCTGGGTGCTGGGCATGTTCGCGGGCATCACCGGATGGAGCGCTGCGGGGGGCTCGAGCGGGTCGGGCGGCAGTTCGTCAACAAGCGCCAGCAGTACTGGCCTGAGCGATCTGCCACAGACCGACTGGCAGGATCTTCTGCAGCGCGCGCTGCCTGTGATCTTTGTGGTTGTGGGCGTTCTCCTGATCATCTCTTTGGTGTGGTGGCTGCTTAGCCTCGTCGCTCGCGCAAGCCTGATCCATGCGGTCAACGAGACCGAGGAGGGGCGCCCCGTGGTACTCGGCGCCGCGTGGCGGGTCGGTTCTGACCGGCTGTGGCGGGTTCTTGGGCTCTCGGTAGTGCTCAACCTGCCGCTCGCGCTGGGCGGGCTCATCCTTGCGGCGGTCATCCTGGTTCCCATCGCTGTCCCTCTGCTGCGCGGGGCCGAGCCGTCTTCCATGATTGTCGCGCCCATCTGTGGCGCGCTTGCCATCGGAGTTCCCGTGCTGTTGATCGCAAGCTTCGTCCTCGGGATTCTGTACGTGATAGCGCTCCGGTTCGTCACGCTCTCAGATTTGCGCGTGGGTGCCGCGATCAGAGAAGCCTGGAAGGCTTTCCGTGCGCGGATCAAGAACCATTCCCTCATGTGGCTCATCAACTGGGGACTCAACTTTGCGGCCGGCATCGCGTTGAGCATTCTGTTCGTCGTGCTCGCTCTCGTGCTCGTCGTGCCGATCGTTATCGCCGCGATCGGCCAGAACTGGAATGTACTTGTCCTGCTCATATGCGTTCTGGTGGTGCTTCTCGTTGTGGTCTCGCTCTTCTACACCGCCATCTGGGGTACGTTCACGTCCGCGCTGTGGACGGTGTTCTTCCGCCGGCTGACCGGTCTTGAGCCGGAAGCACCACAGGCCGTCTACCCGGTGGCCGGTGCGAGTGACTCGCAGGAGTGGTGGAGCAAGCCGCCCGCTCCGATGGGGCCTCCCGTTGACTGACGCGGCTGCTGACAGTCCGCGCCAAGGGCGCCTTCTGGTATGTGCGACGCCGATCGGCAACCTCGGCGACGTGACGCTCCGGGTGCTCGACGCGCTGCGCGAAGCCGATACCATTGCCGCCGAGGACACGCGCGTGACACGCAAGCTCCTGACGCGCTTCGGGATCGAGACGCGTCTTGAGCGCTGCGACGAGCACACGGTGGAGCGCCAAGCGCCCGCGCTGGTGGCTCGTATGCTGGGCGGCGAAGTGATCGCATTCGTTTCCGACGCGGGCACGCCGGGTGTGAGCGATCCCGGCGCGCGTCTCATCGCTGCGGCGGTGGAGGTGGGCGTGCCCGCCGAAGCACTCCCGGGGGCCTCGGCTGTGCTCGCCGCGCTGGTCTCGAGCGGCCTGCCGATGCAGCGCTTCTACTTCGGCGGCTTTCTGCCGAGAAAGGCGGGCGAGCGCAAGCGGGAACTCGATGCGCTTGCTGGCTTGGACGCGACGCTGGTGTTCTTCGAGTCGCCCCACCGTGCGGTCGCGAGCTTGGGCTCGCTAGCTGAAGCGTACCCCGGCAGGCAGGCTGTGCTCGCTCGCGAACTCACCAAGCTGCACGAGGAGGTCGTGCGCGGCTCAGTTGAAGAGGTGGCAGCCAACATCGCCGAGCGGGCGGAGGGCATCAAGGGTGAAGTCGTGCTGCTGGTCGGTCCTCCGGTTCCACAGGAGCGCCAGTCAGTCGTCCCGGAGGACGTCCTGACCCGCGTGGCGTCCCTCGTCGATGAGGGACTCAGCAAGAGTGCAGCGGTTCGCCGCGCAGCTGAAGAGCTGGGGGTTCCCCGCAGCGAGGTCTACGAGATCGCGCACCGGTCCTAACGGCCGTCGGTGCGATGTTTCAAAGCTGAAGTCAGACTTTCTTGACGGTGGCGATGCAATCTGAGCACACGGGCCGGTTCTTGACCTGGACCATCTCGGCGTCCGGCTCGCCACAGATCGAACAAGCGTCCTTGTGCTTGGTAAGCATGATTCGCTCGCCCTCGACATAGATCGCGAGCGGGTCCCTCACTTTGATGCCGAGGGTCTTGCGCAGTTCCATCGGAATGACGATTCTGCCCAAGTCATCCACGCGCCTGACGATCCCTGTGTCATGCATCGACGTTGCCCTTCTAATCGACGTGAACGCCGCAAATCATAAGAACAGGTAGAATCTTGCCTAGAGCGCTTTCTGATGAGCGCTTCTGCTGCCAGTTCTACCCAACAGTATGGAGCGACGAAACATAATGAGCCAGCAATCCTCTTACTACATAACAACACCAATCTATTACGTCAATGCTGCGCCTCATCTCGGCACCGCGTACACGACTATTGCGGCCGACGTGCTTGCCCGCTACCGCCGTCTGCGCGGTGACGACGTCTACTTCCTCACCGGCCTCGACGAGCACGGCCAGAAGATCGCACAGGCCGCCGAGCAGAACGGGCAGACACCCCAAGACTGGGTCGACTCGATCGCGCCCAAATTCCTCGACACCTGGGAGATGCTCAATATCTCCAATGACGACTTCATCCGCACGACTGAGGAGCGCCACACGCGCGGTGCTCAGGCGTTCCTGCAGCTCCTCAAGGATCAGGGCGATTTGTATCAGGGCCACTATGAGGGCTGGTACTGCCTTCCCGAGGAGAAGTTCTGGGCCGAGGACCAGCTGGTCGACGGCAAGTGCCCGGACTGCAACCGTGATGTGCAGCTTGTTACCGAGGACAACTGGTTCTTCAGGCTTTCCGCCTATCAGGATCGCCTCCTCGCGCACTACGAGGCACATCCCGAGTTCGTTCGTCCCGAAACGCGGCGCAACGAGGTGCTCAGCTTCGTGAATGGCGGGCTCAAGGACCTCTCAATCTCTCGAACTGCATTCTCGTGGGGCATCCCGCTGCCCTTCGATGAAGACCACGTCATGTACGTCTGGTTCGACGCGCTACTCAACTACATCACGGCGGTTGGCTATGGCAATCCTGAGCGCGCCGAGGAGTTTGCCCGCCGCTGGCCTGCGCAGATGCACTTCGTCGGCAAGGACATCATCCGCTTTCACTGCGTGATCTGGCCGGCGATGCTCATGGCCGCAGGGCTGCCGCTTCCCGAGACCGTCTTCGCTCACGGCTTCCTGCTCACAAAAGGCGAGAAGATGAGCAAGTCGACCGGCAACGCGATGGCGCCGGTGGAGCTGGTGGCGAGATTCGGCGTCGACGCGTACCGCTACTACTTCATGCGCGACGTGCAGTTCGGAACCGACGGCTCCATCTCCGTCGATTCAATGGTGCAGCGATACAACGGCGATCTCGCAAACGACTGGGGCAACCTGGTGTCTCGGCTGTTCAACATGGCCGGCAAGTTCTGCGGGGGCCTCGTGCCCGACCCGTCCGGATCTCCGGAAGAAACCGCCGAGGACGCCGAGATGAAGGCGATCGCCGCGGCACTCTTCGAGCGCTACGATGCGCGCATGGCCGATCTCGACTACGCGGGCGCCCTAGAGGCCGCATGGGAGCTGGTCAAGCGCACCAACCGCTACATCGAGGACTCCGCGCCCTGGAATCTCGCGAAGTCGCCCGAAACTGAGCCGCGCCTTCGCGCGGTCATATATAACGCACTTGAAGCTGTCCGCATCGTCGCGCTCTTCACCGCGCCGGTCATGCCGACCACCTCGGCCGCCGTGTTCGAGCGGCTTGGGCTGGGCGATCCGCTCGACGTGACCGATCTGGCTGCGGAAGCGCAGTGGGGCGGACTGCCGGTCGGCAGTCCTGTCGTGAAGGGTGAGGCGCTCTTCCAACGGATCGTCGAAGAGGCTGCGGGCGCTTAGGAACCAACGGAGGTGCCGATGCCAGAACCGCTGTTCACAGATTCCAAAGGCCGCGAGGTCGCGGCTCCACCACTTGGTGGCCCCCTCGCCGATACGCACGCGCACCTCGATATGCTCGAGGATCCCGCAGGCGCTCTCGCGCACGCCGCGCGGGCACACGTAGGCTTCATCGCGACGGTCGCCGACCCCAGCGAGGATGCGTCGCGCACCTACGGCGATCTTCCCGGCTGGTTGGCGTCGGCGGAAAGAGCGCTTGCCGCGGATGGATTCTCCCGCGAAGACGCGCCGTTGCCGCGCGTCCGGATCATCGTGGGCGTGCATCCGCACAACGCGAAGGACCTTACACCTGAGGTTGAGACTGAACTGGTACGCCTTGCCCGACGTGCGGAAACGTGTGCGATCGGCGAAATCGGCCTCGACTATCACTACGACCTCTCGCCCCGCGAACAGCAGCGCGATGCGTTCCGCCGCCAGCTCCTGTTGGCGCACGAGTTCAACCTCCCGGCCGTCATCCATCTCCGCGAGGCTCACGACGATGGACTGCTCATTCTTGCCGAGGCTGGTCTGCCCTCGGCGGGCTGCATCCTGCACTGCTACACGCTCGGACCCGATGTTCTCGGCGCGTTTCTCGACCTTGGGTGCATGGTGAGCTTCGCTGGTCCTGTCACGTTCAAGAAGGCTGGAGAGGTACTTGAGGCTGCTCGCGTCGTCCCGCTGGACAGAATCCTCGCCGAGACGGACTGCCCGTTCATGACGCCGGAGCCGTTTCGGGGGCGCAAGAACGAGCCCGCGTTCGTGGTGTTCTCGGCGGCGAAGATGGCCGAGGCCCGCGGCGAGGACCCGGTCACCTTTGCGGCGGCGACATACGCGAGCTCGCTGCGCCTGCTCGACGGGGTGCGCTCATGAGCGCACCGGCCGCTCCGCGGGTGCTCTGCATCGCCGGCAGCGGTCGGCGGCACGGCAACAGCGAGGGGCTGCTGGACGCCCTCATGCGCGGCGTTGAGGTGGCTGGCGGCTTGCCGGTGAAGCTCGTTGCCATGGAGGCCGACATTGGCGCCTGCGGCGCCTGCAACGCGTGCTCACGTGGTGGGTGCTGCATTAAGCACGACGGCATGGAAGCCGTCTACTCCGAGCTCGACTCGGCAGAGGCCGTCATTGTGGCCACGCCTGTGTATTTCGCGACGGTGCCCGCCGTCCTCAAGATGCTCTACGACCGCTGCCAGCCGTACTGGGTGCGCCGCTTCGTGCTCGGCGAGCCGCCGCGCGCTTACAAGCGGCCGGGTGCGGCACTCGTCGTCGGCGGGGGAGGCGATCCGTTTGGCACCGGGTGCGCGATCGCTCCCACCAAGAGCGTCTTCGCGGTTCTCGGCGTCTCTGTGGACCACGTGTTGGAGGTGGTCGGCCCTGACGAGCCGACCGACATCGCAAAGCGCCCCGAGGCTCTTTCGCGCGCCGAGGAGATCGGCCGCGAACTCGTGCTGGCCGTGCTGGAGGCGCGCATTTCGGTGGATGGCGTTGACAGAAACCAGGGGTTGTGAGCCGCTGCTGCTGACTGTGGTGCGCCTTCGCTGGGGTCTTCTGTCGAAAATCGCGGGGCGTTCGGAATGTCTATTCGTGGCGACCTGCGGGTTTGCATGATGGTTCTCGTAGGGCTAGCATTTTGCCTCGCGTTCGTTACTGAACGGTTGAAATGTCTCCGGCCAGAGAGGCCTGAATGAGGTACAAGCCGACTTGCTCGGCACGATCCTCGAGGACCAAGAACATCATCGTAGCCTTCGTCGCAGCATTCATCGTCGTAATCAGTTTCACCGGATTCGTGTGGGCACAGAAGCAGATCACGGTCGTCGTCGACGGCCGCGCTCGATATATGGAAACCCAGGCCATCAGCGTGGAAGGCTTCCTCGAGGACGCAGGTATCCCTTATTCCCAAGGCGATGTTGTTTCTCCGACGCTCGATACTCGGATCACTCCGGGGATGACCGTAGTGCTCCGGCATGCTGTCCAGGTCACTCTTGACGTGGGCGGCACGAAGGTCCAGATGAGGATCGTCGGAACCACCGTCGCAGATGCGCTCGTCGCGGCAGGAATCGACCCAACGGATAATCCGGCCGTCCAGCCCGGCCTGGATGCCAAACTCACCTCAGGAATGATAATCAGCCTGCCCAACTCGTTCGTTCGAGTCACCGAGGACACGGTTGATGTGCCTTTCGCAACCGAGACCGACAGCGATCCGAAGATGCTGGTTGGCGAGTCGCGTGAGGTCGTTGCCGGCGCAAACGGTGTGGCGACGAATGTCTATCACACCACTGTCGTCAACGGCGTTGAATCCGAGAAGGTTCTCTTCTCAACCACCGTGCTGACCCCCGCGGTCAATCAGGTAGTGGTGGTCGGCTCCATGGCGCCGAAGAAAATAACCGTGAACTTCAACCTTGCGTCGGCGGCTCCGGCTGCCTACGCGCGTTCGCTCCAGGTCGTCGCGACCGCATACTCGGCCATGCAGCCGGAGCTTGACGAGCACACGGCCTCCGGAACCCTCGCAAGGCGAGGTGTGATCGCCGTCGATCCGTCGGTCATTCCGCTGGGCACTAGGGTCTACGTCCCGGGCTATGGATACGCTGTTGCGGAAGACACCGGCGGTGCGATCAAGGGTGACCGCATCGACGTGTGCTTCGATTCTCTCGTCGAGTGCGATGCCTGGGGGCGCCGTACCGTCACCATCCTGATCCTGAACTAAGGGTGACGTACTCCGCGCTCGCAACGCCGTCCGCAACGCGCGCCGTCCTCGCGCGTCACGGGCTTGCGACCAAGAAGTCGCTCGGCCAGCACTTCCTTATCGACGACAACGTGATCGGCAGGATTCTTTCGCTTGCCGACGTGCACCCCGACCAGGTCGTTCTCGAAGTCGGGCCCGGGATAGGCACTCTCACGGTCGCGCTGTGCACTGCGGCCGGCGCCGTTGTGGCTGTCGAGCGCGACGCCGATCTGCTGCCCGTCCTCGCCGAGACCACCGAGTTGTGCCCCCGCTTCGCCGTCGTGCACGCCGATGCCGTCGCCGTGTCACCGGAGGCGATCGCCGAGTCCTTCGGCGCCCCTACCACCCTCGTTGCCAACCTACCCTATGCTGTTGCGGCCACGGTCGTGCTGCGCTTCTTCGAGGAGCTACCGGCGCTGTGCTCGGCCACAGTCATGGTGCAAAGCGAGGTCGCGGCCCGCATGGCGGCGGTACCCGGTTCCAAGGACTACGGTGCCTACACGGTGAAGCTTCGCCTGCTCGCCGAGCCCGTGGGACGCTTCAGTGTGGCGCGTGGCTGCTTCCTGCCGCCCCCGCGTGTCGACTCCGCGGTCCTTCGCCTGAATCGCAGCCCCCTCGCCCAGAATCCTGCGCTCTTGTACGCCGCGGCGCGCGTTGCCGACGCCGCTTTCGCTCAGCGTCGCAAGACGTTGCGCAACTCCCTGAAGGCATCCCTCGGCATCGACGGGGCTGCGCTGGACGGGATACTTGCGGCGGCCGGCATCGACGGTTCCGCGCGCGCAGAGACGTTGCCGCCCGAGCGTTATCTGGAGCTTGCGGAGGCGTTTGTCGCCGGGGGAGTGGCCCTTCCGCATCGTGCTCGGTCTTCCCGCTAGAAGGTCTACTGACCGACCGTTCTAAATTGGGCTAGTAATTGGGCGCACTTTGGGGTATACTGCCACCTCAAATCAGAGGGAGGCTCTTTTCATGGATCTTGCTCATCAGGCCGAAGTCGTCGGCCGAATTCGTACCGACCTTGAGACTCTCACCGGCAGCCGCATTCGCGTTCGCGCGAACATGGGCCGGTCCAAAATCGTCGAGCGTGAGGGCACGCTCATGCAGACTCATCCGGCGTTGTTCGTCGTCGAAGTGCAGGAGAAGCGCGACCGGCTTGCGCGGGCGTCGTACCAGTACGTTGACGTGCTCACCGGCACGGTTGAGCTCACCCACGCGGAGAGCGGTGAGAACCTGCTTCCCTGGCTAAACTAGGCCGCAGGGTGCAGCATCTAGGTATACACAGGGCGCGGGGCCGCATGTCGGCGTCGGCGCCCTTTCCATTTCCGGATCAGTGTCGCCGATGATCCAACCCCTCGCAATCACCGCTCCCGCAAAGATAAACCTCCACCTGAGCGTTGGCCCCGTACGTTCTGACGGCTACCATGAGGTCGTGACCGTTCTTCACGCCCTCGCTCTGGCCGATACGGTGACACTTTGCCCTGCGGAGGGGCTTTCGTTCTCGTGCGACGTGGACCTTGGTATCCCCGCTGAGAAGAACCTCGCGTACCGGGCGGCTGTCGCTTTCGCGAGAGAGTTCGGCCCGCAGGAGCCGTTGGCGATTCATCTCGAAAAGCGCATTCCCGCTGGCGCGGGTCTGGGCGGCGGGTCGTCGGATGCGGCGGCCGTCATCGCCGGCATGGCCGTCAACGCGCGTATCGATCCTGCCGACGCCCGGTGCATGAGTGTTGCCCGCAGTCTCGGGGCTGACTGCCCGTTCTTTCTCGCCGGCGCCGCAGCGCTCATGATCGGCCGCGGCGATGAACTCGCGAAGCTCTTGCCGTCCATCGAGGTTTACATCGCGCTGGTCAAACCGGCTGCGGCAGTCTCCACAGCTGCGGCCTACGCAGCCTTCGACCGGGAGCCCGCGCCCGCGCGTGACCCCGAGGCCCTCATCGTCGCGTTGGAGGCTGGCGATGTGCATGCGCTGGCCTCGGCGCTCGAAAACAACATGATCGCAGCCTCTTCTGTGCTGGTGCCGGAGGTATCAGACGCGATAGCATGGATGCGCACCGTGGAAGGGGTTCTCGGTGTGACGATGGCAGGAAGTGGATCGGCTGTGTTCGCGATATGCGAAAACGCGGATGTCGCCGAGAAGATCGCGAAGACCGTGCGCGCGCAGGGGTGTTGGGGCACCTCGACAACGACAAGGACTGCAGGTGTGACAGTTGCCTACAAAGAGGAGTGCTGAAGTGAAGGTCGACGCGACGGTTCTGGCGGGCGGTGACGGAGCGGTAGTCGATCCCACGGTCGGCGTCAAAGGTCTCGTGCCGATCGCGGGCAAGCCGATGATCCAGTGGGTGGTCGAGGCCCTGCACTCTGCCGACACGGTCGCGGAAATCTCCGTGGTTCTGCCGACCAGTGAGAATCTTGGCTCGTGGGCCTCGATGGTGGATCACCTGGTGGTCTCTGACGACTCCATCATCGGCAACCTGATCGCGGGGGTCGAGTCGTTTGGAAGCGGTCGGCACGTTCTTGCCCTCACGGGAGACATACCTGCGGTGACGCCTGAGGCGATCGATGACTTTGTGCGTCGTTCGTTTGATTCCAGCTCCGACTTCAGCTATCCGCTGATCCGCGAGGTGGACATGGAAGCGCAGTTCCCCGGGTCGCAGCGCACCTACGTCAAGGTGGCGGGCGGCAAGGTCACAGGGGGCAACATGATGCTCCTGTCGCCTGGCCTGGTACAGCGCAACCAGGAGATCGGCCAGCGGCTGTTCGATACGCGCAAGAGCCCAGTGGCCATGGCACGGGTCATCGGCGTGCCGTTCATCGTGAAGTACGTCACGGGGCAGCTTCGAGTGGCTGACGTGGAGCGCAAGATGGGCCAGCTCATGGGCGCGAAGTGTGCAGCGGTCTACACGAGCTACGCCTCCATCGGCGCGGATGTCGACAAGCCGATCGACGTAGTGGTGACCGAGAGGGTGCTCTATCAGCGCACACTGGACGCGGGTAGTGAACCAGGCTAGACGTGGGTCTTGGGATGAACCGGCGAGGGGGCCAGCCGGTGATGGGAGGGGAGCAATGCGAGTTACAAAAGTTGTGCTGCGGCCGGTGGCGATGAACAAGGTGTGTGCTTTGGCGAGTATCGTGATCGACGACGGTTTCGCGGTTCATGACTTGCGTGTTGTGAACGGGGACAAAGGGCTGTTCGTGGCCATGCCTTCGCGCAAACTTCCGAATGGCGATTTCCGCGATATTTGTCACCCGCTCAACGTCGAGACGAGAAACGACATCCAGCAGGCCGTGCTCGCACAGTTTGCCGCCGAGGGCGGGATTGAGGCTTTCAACTCCGCAACTCAGGAACAGCTTGTCGACGCCGAAGTGTTTTTGCTGGACTGATCAGCGGCTGAGACTCTACACTGCACTGCGGCCTTCGTGCGCACGCGGATTTCTTGTTGGGGCATCGTCTAATGGCAGGACACGGGATTTTGGTTCCCGGAATCTAGGTTCGACCCCTAGTGCCCCAGCCACGACGCGGACGAGCACGTCTTGTTCGCTCGGAGAAGAGGAGGAGCTGAACATGAGCGCAGCCGCACTCATTCTCGCGGCCGGTGAAGGTACCCGGATGAATTCCGCCAAACCCAAAGTCGCGCACGAGATCCTCGGCAGGCCGATGCTGAACTGGGTGATCGAGGCGGCGAGGGATGCCGGGTGCCAGCGGATCATCGTCATCACCGGGCACGGTGCTGCGACAGTCGAGACGCTTATCGGCGATGCCGAGCCGGTCCTGCAGGACCGCCAGCTGGGAACCGGGCACGCTGTCATGTGCGCCAAGCATGCGCTGGATGGCTTCACGGGGTCGTTGGTGGTGCTGTCGGGCGATACGCCTCTGATCCGGCCCGAGACCATCTCCGGGCTTGTTGCGATGCGAGAGTCGAGCGGTGCGGCGTTGACGGTCCTGACCGCACAACTCGCCGATCCCAACGGCTATGGCCGCATCGTCCGCGATATGCGCGACGGTGGCGTGAGCCGCATCGTCGAGGAGAAGGATGCAACTGCGCACGAACGCGCTATCACCGAGGTCAACACGGGAGCATACTGCTTCGACGCCGCTGTCCTGTTCGCGCATCTCGACCGGCTCGGGACAGAGAACTCCCAGGGCGAGTACTACCTCACCGATATGGTCGCCGTCTTCAACGCCGAGGGACTCACGGTCTCAGCGAGCATCTCCGACGAAGCATCCGAGATGCTGGGCGTGAACTCACGGGTGCAACTTGCAGACGTCGCTAGGATCGCGCAGCGCCGCATCAACCGCCGCCACATGCTCGCTGGCGTCACGATGACCGACCCCGATCTCGTGTGGATCGGTCCCGATGTGGTTCTCGGGGTCGACGTGGAGTTGCTGCCGATGACGTTTCTTGCCGGGGCCACCACGGTGGGCGACCGCGCTGTGATCGGACCCAACTCGCGCCTGACCAACGCTACCATCGCCGAGGACGCGACGGTGGACTCCTCGGTGGTCATCGGCGCGAAGGTCGGGCGCGGGGCCCAGGTGGGTCCGGTAGCCTACCTCCGTCCCGGAACCGTGCTTGAGGCGGGTTCGAAGGCCGGCACTTGCGTCGAGATCAAGAACTCCACCATCGGCGCGGGCAGCAAGGTGCCGCACCTGTCCTACATCGGCGACGCGAATATCGGCGAGCGCGCGAACATCGGCGCGGGGACGATTACGTGCAACTTCGACGGATTCTCAAAACATAAGACCGTTATCGGCGACGGAGCCTTCGTCGGCTCTGATACCATGCTCGTAGCACCGGTTACGGTCGGGGCGGGCGCAGTGACGGCGGCGGGCAGTGCGATCACCCGTGATGTGCCTGCAAATGCGCTGGGAGTCGAGCGCAGCGAGCAGGTGAACGTCGAAGATTGGCGTCACCGCCGCACGCAAAGGCAAGACGCACCTTAAGTGACGGAAAGCCAGAAGGAACGGAGCTAAGCAGCACATGGCCGAGGACACCAAGCGGATGATGCTCTTCTCAGGGACGAGCAACCCCGAACTTGCCGAGGATGCTGCACAGCACCTGGGCGTCGAGCTGGGCCGGGTCAAGATTCGCAAGTTCGCCAACGGTGAGATCTATGTCCGGTACTTGGACAGCGTCCGAGGCGCCGACGTCTTCATCATCCAGTCGATCTGCGCGCCCGTGAACGCGATGCTGATGGAGCTTCTTATCATGGTCGACGCCGCCAAGCGTGCCTCGGCCCGTTCCATCACTGCGGTTATCACGCACTACGGCTACGCCCGCCAGGACAAGAAGTCCGCTGCACGTGAACCGATTACTGCGAGACTCGTGGCCGACCTGTTGACCGCTGCGGGCGTCAACCGGGTGATCACGATGGACCTGCACCAGGGCCAGATCCAGGGATTCTTCAGCCAGCCGGTGAACCACCTCACCGCACTGCCGATTCTTGCCGACTACTTCGAGTCCATGAAGCTCGAAAATCTTGTTGTGGTATCACCGGATGTCGGCCGTGCGAAGGCGTGCAAGAAGCTGGCCGATATGCTCGGCGCCGACCTGGCGATCATGCATAAGAGCCGGCCGGAACACAATGTCTCCGAGATCACGAGCGTCATCGGTAACGTGCGCGGCAAGATCGCGATTGTGGCCGACGACATGATCGACACCGCGGGCTCGATCACGGCTGGTGCCAGGGCACTCATCGATGGCGGCGTCGAGAAGGTCTACGTCACCGCCACCCACGGCATCTTCTCTCCGCCGGCATACGATCGCTTGGACGCCGCGCCGATCGTCGAGGTAGTCGTGACGAACACGATCCCGGTTCCCAAGGAACATCAGATAGGAAAAATCCACGTTCTTTCGGTGGCCCCGCTCTTCGCGCACGCCATCCAGAACGTGTTTAACGATGACTCGGTCTCCGAGCTCTTCGATCCGGATTTTCAACTATAGCAAGGCCGACCGTCGTCGCGGGGGAACATACTCCTTACGAGATGCAGCCGACCACGGAAGGGACACCAAGAGCATGAGTAGCATCAACCTGTCCGTTGCTCCGCGCACCATCATCGGCAAAGCCAACCGCAGGATGGCAGCCGGTGACGCGATTCCGGCCGTTGTCTACGGCGCGGGTCGCGAGGCGCTCGCGGTCTCAGTAAGCCGTCACGACTTCGAACTGTTCCTGGCCCACCACGCGGCCGGCTCGACTGTGGTCGAACTCCAGGTCGAGGGCGAGAAGAAGCCGATCCATGCGATGATTCGCCAGATGCAGACGCATCCCACCAAGGGCATGATCCGTCACGTCGACTTCCTCGCCGTTTCGATGAACAAGCTGGTGCACGCGACCATCACTCTGCACTTCGTCGGCGACTCCGTTGGCGTGAAGGCCGGCGGCGTCCTCAACGTCGATCTGCATGAACTCAGCGTGGAGGCCAAGCCCGGCAACCTGCCGGAGGGCATCGAGATCGACGTCGCTGCTCTGGAGGTCGGTGATTCGCTGCACGTGCGCGACATCGTCGCGCCCGCAGGCGTGACTCTGTTGGACGACGCCGATGCTCTCGTGGCATCCGTGATGGCGCCCAACGTCGAAGTCGAGGAGGTCTCCGAGACCGAGGTCGTCCAGCCGCAGGTGATCGGTGAGAAGGCGCAGGACGAGTAACAGCTGTGACGCAGATGATCGTAGGCTTGGGCAACCCCGGGTCTGAATATGAACGGACCCGCCATAACGCGGGTTTCCTTGCAATCGATTTGCTTGCTGACAACCTTCGCGCAACCTACTGGAAGGACCAGAGGGGCGCGAAGGTCGCTGTCGTGCGTGTGGGCGAGGGCGAGCTGGTGCTGGTCAAGCCGCAGACGTTCATGAACCTCTCCGGCGCCTCAGTCAAGAAACTCGCCGAGCACTACGGCGTGCCCGTCAGCGAGATCGTCATCATCCACGACGACATCGACCTGCCGGCCGGGGACGTTCGCGTGAAGAGCGGCGGCGGCCACGGTGGTCACAACGGACTGCGGTCGCTGCACGACAAGCTCGGCTCGGACGACTACCTGCGTGTGCGCGTGGGTGTGGGCCGTCCACCGGGTCGGATGGACGCAGCCGACTGGGTCCTGCAGCCGCTCAAGGGTGCGGCATGGGAGGAGTTCGAGGCTTCCCTGCCGACTGCGGCCCAGGCGGCGCTCAGCGTCCTTGAGCGAGGCGCCGAGGCGACCATGCGGGAGTACAACGGGGCTGTGGGGTAGAGAGCAGTCACAGGGGGTGCTGTGCTCAGACATACTCGACGGGCCGCCTGCGGGCG